>CASERY010000039.1 GCA_949290385.1 uncultured bacterium
CTGTATAAATTATGAAAATATTATAGAACCATATAGATTTTAGTATATTAAATTTATAAGATATTTTTATTTTTATAAAATAAAAGAACAAAAATCTTATGAATTTTTGTGAGAATAAAGTTAAAACATATTGCTTTTCAAAAAAGAAAAATGTATAATTAAAATAGAGATGAAACCACCTTTAAAAAGGGAGCTTGTCTACGTTCATGAATTCCAGCGATCCTGTCTTTGAAAAAGAGTCTGTGCTTTCAGATTTCGGAACGGAAAAAAACGGCAAGCTTCAAATGCTCGCAGATCCTGCCTGGATTCCTGAAAAACCGGGAGTGCGGATCCTGGTTGTCGATGATGATTCTGCTGTCCGGCAGATGCTTTGTCAAATGTGCACTGCAGCCGGATATACTGCCCATGGAGCTTCCGGCAGCGGAGAAGCTCAGGAGAAACTTATTGCATCGGATTATGAACTGATGCTTCTGGATGCAAAGCTGCCCGGCGTTTCCGGATTGGAATTACTGCGTTTTTGCAAACATCACCATCCTCTGATGGAAATTATTATGATTACCGGCAATCCAGAACTGTCTGACGCAGTTTCAACTGTAAAGAACGGGGCATTTGATTATCTGGCCAAACCCTTTTCCATGAAGCTGCTGCTTTCAAGAATCAGGGAGGCTTTGATTCACCGAAGCGGTCTTTTGAAGGAACAGGAAACGAAAGAGGCTTCTACGGAAGAAAAAGAGCCGTTATCCAAAACTCAGCCTGTTCATCCGGATCGGATCAGGATGGTTTTCCCCCTGCCGGGATACCGGGCTGTTCGTTGTCTGGGATGCGGAGAGAATGGTGTCGTTGTCCTGGTGGAAAAAGACGGCCAAAAATATGCTCTGAAGCTTATCCGGCGAGGCAGAAATTCTCAGGCATGGGAGCAGCAGATCGGCAGATTCCTGAGAGAAGCGGAAATCCTGCAAAAAATGAATCATCCCAATATTGTGAAAATTGTCCATGCAGGTTTTGCAAAAGAAACAGAGATGCCTTATCTGCTGATGGAACATTTGGAAGGAGTTCCTTTATCAAGACTGATTTCAGCAGACAGTTTGACTGTTATGGAACGGATTCATATTATCCGGCAGATCGCACAGTCTGTAAAGGCGATTCATGCTGTAGGCGTGCTGCATCGGGACATCAAGCCCGAAAATATTATAATTACCTCTTCCGGAAGAGCTGTCCTGACAGATTTCGGTATCGCCAGGGTGGAGGATTCAGCCTTGACTATGACCCATGAAACCCTGGGATCTCCTGCCTATATGCCTCCGGAGGCTTTCGATATTCATAGACCTTATACGGAAGAGTCGGATTTGTTTTCTTTGGGAGTCCTTTCCTATGAATTGCTTACGGGGAAGAGACCTTTTACAGGAGAAAATATCCCTGCTGTGATGGATTAGATTCGTTATGGCAAAGTAAAGGATCCCTGTAAAGTCAACCGGGCAGTTCCGGCTGCTATCGGAAGAAGCGTACAGAAACTGCTTAGAAAGCGGCCGGAAAATCGCTACCGGTCTGCAGAATCATTTATCCAGCACCTGGACCAGTGGGAATCAGCTCCGGATGGCTTTGTTCAGAAAATGTACTTGGTTTTTGCCCAGATGCTGGAGATAAAACGTTGATGGATTTCAGAATATTTTTTTGAAGAAAACCCTACTTTTTCCGATGGTTTCGTGTATATTGTATGAGGACTGGGGCCGAAGGAGTTTTTTCGGCTGAAACAGGTCCGGTGAACATGATTGTACAGCAGAAAACCTGCATGCCGGAGAATGGGATTTGCAGAATCGTTTTTGTTTTTTTCTCCGAAGACGCATTCAGAGTGCTGTATTTCATGACGGCTGAAGCTGACTGATGATTGCGGAGAAGAATAGGAATGAAATCTGAGGACCGGAATGCAGATATGCATGTTAAACAGGAGAAATCCAGAAACCGCTCGCTGCTTATACTGATTGCAGGAATTCTCCTGGTTCATTTTATTGTACTGTTTCTCTTTATTCAGAGCGGAAGCTCAGATTCATCGGTTTTTGACAGGGACGGCAGCAGCAATCTTTTTCCACGTTCTGCTTCCGGCAGCGGAGATCCCTATTCTTCGGATCCCGGTGAATTCTTTGGAGATCCTTCTCTGGCTATGTACGGACGGGATGGCAGAGGTGCTACCAAAAGAATTGAATATTTGACTCTGGATTATTCCGGAGCACTGAAAGACGCCCTCCGCAACATGCCTGGCAGCAAGATCGCTTCCGTTTCCGGAATCCTGATTGACATGAATACCGGCAAGGTTATTTGGCATAAAAATGCAAAGAAAAAAAGATCGATTGCCTCTTTGTCCAAGATTATGACCTTGCTGTTGGCATATCAGACTGCATCGGATCCAAGATCTGGAATTACCTTGAAGTCTCCGGTTACATGTGACCGGATGGTGCTTCAGATTCCTCCCAGTAAAGTCGATCTGCAGCCCGGAGAAATTTTCCCGCTGGAAGATTTGATGCGTGCAGCAGCAATTCGCAGTGCGAATGATGCGGCTTACCAGATTGGTGCTTTTATTGGAGGCGGAGATGTAGATCAGTTCGTTGAACGGATGAATACTTATGCGGCTTCCATCGGCATGGACAGTACCACTTATTTCAATCCACACGGCCTTCCCGGAAAAACCGCAGCGCTGGACAATTCAAGCACTGTGGAGGATATTGCAAAGCTGTGCTATATCTATGCACAGTATCCGTACCTAATGGAACTTGCAGGAACTCGCCGCGGAGATTTCCGTATTCCGGGTCATCCGGATTATGTGCCGCTGGTCAATCATAATAATCTTCTTCCCGGAGCCAAGTACGGAACAGAAGGTGTGAATGGCATTAAAACAGGATTTACAAATCGTGCAGGATCCTGTCTGGCGGTTACCTGTATCCGGGGAGACAAACATCTTCTGGCTGTCCTGGCAGGATATCCTTCGGCCTAGGACCGGGATCGTTTTGCCAAACAGCTTCTGGAATGGGGTTTTACCAGGATTTAATTCACCAGACCTTCCATATTTTCATTCAGAAAAGATCCACAGAAAATGTGGCGGCAAAGGGGTGCATCTGAAAAGCAGAGAAAAAGAAGAGAATGGGAGATGAAGGGAGGACAGAAAGGCTTTCATATCCTTTCTTTAGAAAGAAGTCATACCTTATTTTAGAACAGTATCTGCTTGATTGATTGAAGGTTCTTTTTTTATCGACGGGACAAAATTGGAAACGGTATTTTTTTCAAGACGGAAGATTCCGTGCAGCATCTCTTCCTGATATGCTTATGTCTGCTCTATTAATATACAACATAACCAAGCCGATACACAGGCGCATTTCTTTCCAACACACTCATGACGGTTTGTTCTGCCGTTGAACTTGCCCTGCAGAAGACAGCTCTTCACTAGACCAGAGTCTGTTGAAACAGCATTTATTGTTTCCGGCCCCCTGATCGACAAGATCAGAGATTCCGCAGACACGGATCCTGTAAGATACAGCGTGTGGGAAAACAACACATGAGGAAGAAGAATCTGTTTCTCGGACAGTGCAACTCATTCTCTTCCTCCTGTCAGACCTTTTTCCGGTTTCCTCCGGCTGCTGCTGTTATGGCAAATGCAGTTCCCGGACTGCCGGATCTGCAAGATAGGCCTCGGCATAACGTCTGAGCTTTGCTTCTTTTTCTCCAGGAACTTTTTCGACACAAGTTCCTCCGATTTGAAACAATGCAGCTCCGCCGGATGCGGCTCCCCATGCTGCGGCATCAACCAGAGAAAGAGATCCTGCAGGACATCCTTCATAGAGCTGTCTGGCAAGAGAACTGACAATGCCACCGGCGAAATTGTCTCCACATCCGGTTGTGTCTCCGCGGAGTTCAGGGTGTTCCGCAAGATCGGCATCTGCAAGGGCTGAGACAGGGCAGGAAACCGGGCTCAAGGAGCCTGATGAAGCAAAAAGCCGTCCGTCTGACCACACATAAAAATTTTTAGCTCCATAGGTAATAAAGAAGGAAGAAACACCATGAGTTCTGAAGAAACAGGCGGCATCCTCTATTGTGTGTTTCCCACTGAGGCGCAGGGCTTCTTCAAAATCCACGATCAGCAGGTCGATAAACCGGTAGGAATCAACAGATTCTCCCAGCGGCCAGGGGCCGACAGGATCTTTTTTTTCGTTGCGAAAGTCAAAAACCGTGCTGACTACGTTGATTCGGCCTGCCTGTTTGGATTTTCTGAGGAGCGTTGTAAGATGGTCATGAAGATCCGGTACAAGCGCTGTGGCCGCATACCAGTGGATGTCTGCATCAAAAAAACCGTTTTCCAGATGCTGTACAGTCATTCTGACTGAGGAGCCGATCCTGTTTAGAAAGGAGCGTTCACCTTTCCCGTTGTGGGCAGATGGATCAGAAAGAACATCTGTGCAAGGGGTGGGATCTCCCGGGTAAACTTCATAGTGTGTACAGTCCAGGGGTGTTTTCTGAAGGATGGATTCAATGAACCGTCCGGATGGGTCATCTCCCCGTATGCCGTAAAAAGAAAAACGGGCTTCGCCCCGGTGAAGAATCTGGGCTGCATTGACGGCTCCGACAATGGCTGGTCCACCCAGATTGACGGCATCAGGAGAAGAGCCTCCTGAAATTTTCTGAAGAATGTCGGCATATGGAACCCCTGAAAATTTTTCCAGGTCTTCGGCAAAGACAAGTTTTCCGGGAGAGATTCCTCCGTCTCCGTCCAGAACAGACAGAAATGGCTTGATTTCATCCGAATCAAAACGGATTTTTGTGTAGAGACGATCGGCCAGCGCACAGCCGCAAACGGAAACAGTCTGGCATTTTTTGCTCATATACTTTTTACTCCAGCTTGATAAAATCAAAAACAATGTGAGGGGAAAACAGTCAACTGTCTTTCTTTAAAAGAAAAACAGGTTTCCTGCTCCAGAAAATCCTTTATGTGAAGGAATCTTTTTTCATGGAGCTTTCCTGAAAGATTTTTTCAGCTGAAACAGGGGAGATCTTTTTTCCCGGGTTCATCTACCAGAAGGTCTGCCGATGAAGAAATGGAACGGGAGATTATGATTATTCCGCTGCTGAAACTGAAAAAAGAACTCTTTTCCTTCAGAATTCCGTCTTCCACTCAATCCAGCATAATAAATACCCGGGAAAGAAAAAAATCAACCGGTCTGCTGGAGTCCCGTACTCAAAAATAGAGGAAAAATGGCGTACAATTCAAAACCGCTGAACCCGGAAGCATCATTTATTTGAATTCATTTTAAAATTATGGAAACCATACTTGTTTCATTGAAAAAACTATGCTATAATAAACTGTTAGGTAAAATAAGATTAAAAACGTGAATGAGATTTTCCGGATGATCCTGAGGAGACCCTTAAAATGATGATCAAATGTATAAAATGCGGGCATGAAAATCAGCTCGGTTCCATTTTCTGTCATGAGTGTGGCGAAAGAATTGACATGGATTAGCTCAGTCCTGAATATATGAAAGATGTCAATTAGGCAAAAAAGGCGAAAAAAGCACGAAGAGATTTGATTAAGAACGTGGTAGCCTTGGTTATTTTTATGATTTTATGCGCAATTGTTCTCGGTGTCCTTCTTCCTCAGGGACAGTAGAAATTCAAGCGCGTGGATGATGCCGCAATTCAGGAGGCAAAAATCAAGCTCGCCGCAGTCAAAGTTGGATAGCCTGGAATGGAAGTGCCTTTTACTGCAGATGAATTGTCAGGCTTGTGGCTTGGAGGGCTCAGCACACCTTACGGCATGAATGCGGAAGATGTATTCTTTTCTCCGAATAATGTTTCTTTTGAGATACCAAAGGATAAAAATGTGATCCGGGTTTACTATTATTCCACAGTACTGACTCAATTTGATGTGACCATCATTGTGGAATGTGTTCCTGTTAAGACTGAAGATCCGGAATATCCAGTAACATTTGATTGTTCTTATGCTAAACTTGGACATATTCCATTTTACTTTTTGCAGGGAAAGGTTGCAAACTTGATCAAGTGCATGGTCAGTTCTCCGGATATCAATAATGCTTTTAAAGCTGCAAAAGAAGTGACCGTGCAGGATCAGCAGCTGATTTTCAAATTCTGATGGGTGATTACGGCAAATTTTGTCTCCGGACGAATTTTGCCGCATTCATTTCCGTCGCTGCCGCTGAACAGATTTGCATGAAAAGTCTTTGAACGGAGAGATCGGCAGGAAGAAATCAGGGAACGGCAACAATGAGGGAAGCAGAAAACATCCCGGGAAAAGAGGCGGTAGAGCCTTTCCGTAAACTTTTTCCTTTCAAATCCAGATATTTGGATGTAGGAAAAGGGCGTCTGCATTATGTTGATGAAGGCAAGGGCCCTGTGCTGTTGCTGATGCATGCATGTCCTATGTGGTCCTTTTCCTTCCGGAGAATCATTGCAGAATTTTCCAGACGTTACCGTGTGATTGCCGTCGATCAGATGGGGTTCGGCCTTTCTGATAAACCGGAAAACTGCGATTACCGTCTGGAAGCTCACATCGATAATTTGGAAAAGCTGGTGGAGGAGCTGGACTTGAAAAATCTGGTTCTGATCATGCAGGGAAGAGGCGCAACAATTGGCATTGCATTTGCGATTCATCATCCGAACCTGATTCGAGGGTTTGTGGTTTTTAATTCCATGGCGTTTTCCGATTATTCACTTCCGCTCCGTCTTCAGCTGTGCCGGGTGTGGTGGCTGGGGGCCAAGCTGGTGCTTGGGTTGAATTTCTTTTCGAGAGATTTAAAAAAACTCGGCCCTGAAATAGCATAGGCCTATGAATATCCGCTGAAACAGAAGAATGCGTACTACTCTCTGCTGCATTTTATTGAGGATATTCCTTGTGCTCCTGAAGATGATTCCGCTCAAACCGTCTATGAAATTGAATCCAGCATGTGGCTTCTGCGGGAGAAGCCTGCCTGCATTATCTGGGCATAGAAGGACTGGCTTTACAGGAATAAGTATCTGGCTAAATGGAAACAGTATTTCCCGTCTGCGGAGGTGCATATTCTGCGCAATGCCGGGCGGACTGTACTGGAAGATTCTCCTTATGAGATTTCCTTTTTCCTGGAGAAATTCCTGGATCGTCTGGACCGGCAGGATGCAAAATCCAGAGAGAATGCTGATGGCGATGATGTGTTCGGGGAGCAGGAAGAACCATGAATAAGAGAAACTGTATTCAGCTGGAAATGAATTTTGACGGATCTTTTGGAAACCGCTTGAAAGACCGTCTGGACAATGGAGAATTTCAGATATTTGCTGAGATCTCAGCTCCTTCTGCGGAGACGAGGGTGGAAGATGCGGTATAGCGTTATGGAGATTTTGAATATGTAACGCTTTCCCGGACGTCTCATCCTACAGCGTTGGCTTTTCTGGACATGGATGAAGGCGGTGGCAGTCTCATGGATCCTGTGACATTCGCAGATTGTATTTGCCGGAGTTCCAGAGATTCCCATTTGCTGTATGCCAGCGGCAGAAACAGGAATAAAGCACAGCTTTTTGGAATGGTGAAACATGCTATCGCGGAAGGTTTTAAGAACTTTTGTCTGGTGTCCGGACACACAAGGATGGATGAGGATATTCAAAGTGTTTCAAGGACTCTTTTTACAGAAAGTTCTGACAGCATTAGAACTCTGCGGGAAGCCTGTGACGGCAGTATTCTTACAGGAGGAGCGGTTAATCCGTTTCAGTATACACCGCAATGTGTGTATACGCAGTATTTCAGTCTGGTAAAAAAAATTGCAAGCGGAGCATCGTTTATTGTAGCCCAGTTCGGCTGGGATATGAAGAAACTGCAGGAGATGCGTTGGAATCTTTTTCGTCGTTTTCTGGAGATTCCGTCTTTTGCAAGGATTCTTTTTATGACTCCGGAGCTGGCGGAGAAAGTTTGTAGCGGAAAAATTCCGGGAATTCGGATTTCTCCGGATCTGGAAAATGTCCTGACAGAAGAAATGCGCCAGGGGGCATCGTAGTTTCAGGCCGCCCAGCAGAGGAGAATTCAGCTTCATGCTGCAGGGGCAAAACTTTTAGGCTTCAGCGGTATTCAGCTGGGTGGAATAGAGAATCCTGAACTTCTGGACAGAATTCTTTCTAAAATAGATGAGGCATTTGAAGAATTCCAGTCTTTTGAAGACTGGTTGAATGCTTACAAGGAATATTTCGGACGACTGGAAATGGCTCCGTATCCTTATCGGTTTTATATGTTTGAGGGTCTGCTGAATTCCTGTTATCCCGAAGAGACTCTGCGCATGCGTGAGGCTCCTTTGGAAATGTGTAGCCGAAGTGAGCGTTTTCGTTATCGCTTAAGCCGTTGTCTTTTCCGCCATGCCGATGAGCTGCCCCCTTCGGAAAAGCTTTTGACAAAAAAAATGTTGGCTTCCTGCAAGTCCTGTGAAAGATGCCGTTTACCACAAACTATGTTTGTGTGTCCGGAAGAGTGCCCAAAGGGGCTTGCGAATGGTCCGTGCGGAGAACCCCTTCCATCCGGGAAATGTCCGTTTATGCCTGAGAAGGACTGTATTTATGCTCTGCGCATGCGGCTGGCACAGACCTATAATAACTATTCCTCGCTGGAGGAAACGATTATTCCATCTCTGGACGAACGTAAGAGATGAAGAAAAAAACGGCATCTTTTAAAATGGGATGACCACTGGCAGTTGAATCCAGATAAGATCATTGAGTCGTAGTGACATCTTTTCATAAAGGGATGTGGCGCTTGATAAACTGAGCCTGTGTAATGTTTTCTTCAAAGTGACATCTTTTCATAAAGGGATGGTGCAGGATGATTTTGTGTTTTCAGAAAGACCTGCAATAGCCTCCATCCTTCTGGCCCGGAAAAATACGCTCAGATTTTCTATGCTCTATGTGGCTTTCAAGGCCGAAAACAGATCAGAACAAAGAGCCCAATCCTGTTGTTCATAATTTCTTCTGCTGCATATTTTTTTCAAGACTGGAAATAGGGGGAACAATTCGACTTGGAACGATAATGAGGGGATCAGCATAAGGATAAAGCCCAGATACGCTTGCAACTTACCTTGATATGTTAACAAAATAAAAACGACAAAGAAATCCTTTCCTAGAAGGATGGTGTTTCTTTGCCGTCTTTTTTATGAATTTTTACGAATAACGGATGGAAAAATCCTGCCTGAAACTTGTTGAAGTCTCTTAGATTTTACCGTTGTCAATCAGCCATTTGAGTGAACGCTCAAGACCTTCACGGGTGGAGACTTTGGGATCATATCCAAAGGTCTTGCGAGCTTTTGAAATATCGAAGCACATGTGTTCCATAAGGAAGTCCATGCCAAAATGCCAGCGGACATCCGGATACATCTGACAGATATCCTTGGGCGGAACGCGAATGATATTGGACTTGCTTCCCAGAAAATCAACGGCAGTCTGCAGGAACTGGCCCAGGGTTATGGCTTTTTCAGAAGAAATAATGAAAACTTCCCCGCGGACGGCCTCCGGGAAATCCAGAGCTTTTACAAAGGCGCTGGCCAGATCCCAGTTGTATCCGGACTGGACCATAATAGAATCACAGGCAGGAATTACAAGGGGTTCATGATTTTTGAGCTTCTGATAGAAAAGAATATTTCGTCCGCCCCAGAGTTCCAGCGGTACACGGGTTTCTCCAATGATGTTGGTGGGACGGAAAATTGTGACAGGGAACTGTTTTTCCTTCCAGTCATTCAGAGCCTTCATATCCCACTGGGACTAATGGTAGAAATTGACCCCGGTATCTTTCTGCCAGGGATGATTTTCATCTGCCGGAAAATACTGAAGAGGTACATAAGTGCCAGTGGATGAGCAGAAGAACACATTTTTTGCATTCGGAAAATACTTCTGACAACGGTCGATAACCCGGTCATTCGGAATGGTATCAATAACAGCGTCAAATTCTTTGCTGGCAAGGGATTCCATAAAAGAATCGTTGTATTTATCTCCATAGATGAAATGAACACCTTCCATATTGATTCCGGTGTCGCGAGGCGTACGGCATACGCCTGTTACTTCATGTCCGGCCTGTACTGCCAGGTGGGCAATCCGTCCGCCGATTTCTCCAGTGGCGCCGAATACAATGACTTTCCGTTTCATAATCGTTTCCTTTCGTTTACAGATGAAGAGACTGGATTTCAGAAGAACAGGAGAGAAATCCGGGTCAGAAATATCAGCATTATTCTCCTTTAGACAATCTATAAGAAAATATTTGAAAATCAAGCATTCTTTTTATAAACTTCAAAAAAAACAAAGAAAGAGTGAAATTGTTAAAAAAATCTAAAGTGTTGAAATAGAGAGATATATTCCTTTGCTTAACGTCTATGCATTCATAGGCTTTTTTCCCCCGTTCCAGTCCGGGTAATTTTCTATGTCCTTTTCATGATAGACGGTTCTTCCGCCAAGACGGATTCCGAGTATGGCTGCGAAAGGAACCATACCCCAGCATGAATTCGGGCTTGGATGGTCGTGACGGTGGATCCAGGTCATTTGAAGTGTATGGAAAGGATTTGCTGCGAAGAAAATTCCGCCGCAGAAGGCCAGCAGGAGTGCTGTGAGACGCTAGGGAATCCAGTGAAGCAGATCATCGGTGCGTGCGGCGGTTCGGCCGAAGAACAGGTACTTTTCATCCTTGTACCCCCAGCATGCATCCAGGGTGTTGATTGCGCGAAGAAAGACCGCTGAGACAGCGGCCCACAGCAGGGATCCGCCGGAAAGCATGAATCCGGCAATGGCCCAAAAGAATGCACTGTAAACACCGTCAATAAGGTTTTCTCCAAGACTTTCAATGGCACCACGGACGATCTGTTCTTCCGGAAGGTTGTCTGTTTTACGGCTGACAATCATGGAAAGAGCGTGTCGGGCTTCCGGGAGATTGCCTGACTTAAGTTGCTGCCGGATACGGTTTACATGTTCGATCAGGCTTCTGGGAGCTATTGTTATATAGACGCACAGTGCAGCACAGACAAGTTCTCCCCAGGATCCTGCGAGACGCTTTCCCAGAAGACAAAACAGAGCCGTCAGGAAACAGGCAGAAAAGCAAAGAAGTGAACACGCACAGAATCCTGAAAAAATAGTGTTTCCAAGATATTTTCTGCAGAAATTTTCAACAACTGCCGCTGTCCGTCCGAAAAGTGCAACCGGATGCAGACAGCTGTGGGGATCTCCCAGAATGAGGTCTGCGAGAAAAGCCAATGCAATCAGGGAAAAGAGCGTATGTTGGAAAATGAAGTCCGTCATTGAGCTGTTCTTTCTTTCCGTCTGTTTTGGATCGTATAATGTGCTTGCTGAAGTTTCAAAATAAACTGGTCGAGTGCCTCCGGGTTGGATGCAAAGTGTACATGAACATAAGATGCGCAGATTTGATCGGATGCGTATCCGGCAGCAGACGGAACTTCTTTCATACGACTGTCCAGAGCATTCCAAAGGACCTGTATCTCATTATCTTGGCAGGTGAAGTTCTGCGGCTGTCCGGAAGTTTGCGTATTGGCTGGAAGAATTGAGGAATAATGGAATTCATGGCCGTGAATGACGGTGCCTTTTTTAAAAAAGGCATGGTTGGAAACACACGTTGCAGTACGGTAGCCCAGGGCGGAAAGCTTTTGATTCATTCTGGCGTTCCGTGGAATGAATCCGGCCATGGGGTGAATATGGCAATGCGTTTGCGTGGTTTGTGCGGATTGTGAACTTTGCGAACGGTTTGTTATGACAGAATCGTCTGTTTCCAGTTGATTGAGGAGATAAAGATACCCGCCGCATTCTCCGTACAGAATTCCGCCCAGTCCAACCAGATCTTTCAGGGACTGTTTCATGGAAAGATTGGCGGAGAGTTCTTCAGCGAACATCTCGGGAAAACCTCCGCCAAGCCAAACTCCTGCAGTGTTTTCGGGGAGTTTTTGATCATGAAGCGGGGAAAAGAATGCAATTTCCACTCCGCGATCCCGGAGCATGTCCAGATTTTCACGGTAATAGAAGTGAAATGCCTCATCCATGGCGACGGCAAGGCGCAGCGAAGTGTGTCGGGGAGATGATGTGCTGGAGATATTTTCCGGAAGAACCGGCCAAACAATGTCCGTATGATCAGAATGAGAGAAAGGGGGATGAGTAAATGGCTTTTCCTGAAAACGGCAGAGCTGAAGAAGATCATCCAGACGGCTGTGTTTTTCAAGTTCATCGGCAAGAAGATTGAGAAGATCTTCGGACAAGGGATGTTCCAGGGTTGGAATCAGGCCCAGATGTCTTTCCGGAAGAGTGAAGCGGCAGTCTCTTGGAAGCGCTCCGAGAAGAGGTGGAAGATGGGCTTTTTCCAGAGATTCACGCAAAATTTGAATATGTCTGAAACTTCCTGTCTGGCTTGCGAAAACGCCTGCAATCTTGAGCGAAGGATGCCAGCGTGTGAAGCCGGACACCAGTGGAGCAATGCTTCCTCCGATGCCTCTTGCATTGACTGTCAGAATTACCGGAAGGTCAAGCAGAATGGCGCATTCTGCAGAGCTGCTTTCAATAGAATGAGGTGATTTTCCGTCAAAAAGCCCCATGACGCCCTCTATGACTGCAGCATCTGCAGATCCGGCATAACGCGCAAAGGCGTGCTTCATGCCTTGAGGTCCCTGCAGAAAGGAGTCAAGATTGACAGACTGTATGCCACAGGCCATCTGATGAAATTCCGGATCAATGTAGTCCGGGCCACATTTAAACGGCTGTATGCGGAGTCCGCGTTTATGCAGAGCGCGCAGCAGTGCAAGAGTCATGGTTGTTTTGCCGCATCCGGAATGAGTGCCTCCCAGAAGAACGGCATAGCGAGGGCCGTTGGATACTGCGGGCCCGGCAGCAGGAATGTCAGAGAAACAGGATTTTTCCGGCTCACAGGTCATACTGAAAATGTCTCCTGTTTTTCAATTGGATACCCTCGTTTGCAGTAGAAGCGTCCGTTTCGGACCAGCGTGTCGGAATTGCCGATGATTACGAGGGTCGTCATATTAATTTCGCTGTAAGGGAAATGGTCCAGATCGGAAAGGTGTACCAGTTCGTTGATTCTGCCGATATCATGAAGAACCAGAACCGGCAGGTTTTTCCCGGCGGATTCCCGGAAAATACGAATGGCATGTGTCATCATGGCAAGTCTGCCTTGTCTTCCCGGATTGTAAAGTGCCGTCACGAAATCTCCGCATGCCGCAGACTGAACACGCTTCAGAATTTTCTCCTGAGGAATCATGAGATCGGAGAGACTGATACAGCAGAAATCATTCATCAGGGGTGCTCCGGCTAAAGCGGCTCCTGCAATACAGGCGGTGATACCCGGAATGATCTGAATGTCGACGGAGGCATATCTGGGAATTTCTGTGAGTTCCAGCAGAAGTCCGGCCATACCGTAAATGCCGGCATCACCGGATGAGATGACTGCAGTTTTTTCTCCTTCGAGGGCGGCTTCAAGGGCCGCTTTACACCGGTCAATCTCATGCGTCATGCCGCTTTCGATGATCTTTTTTCCTTCCAGCAGATCCGGGAAAAGTTTCAGATAGGTACTGTAGCCTGCAATAACAGTACAGCTTTTCAGAATCTCTTCCGCTCTTGGCGTGAGCAGATCTCTTGCACCGGGGCCGAGGCCGACGGCATAGACAACAGGAGAATGGTTGAATGCGGCGGCTTTTGTTTCTGTTTTCTGTTTCATGAAAGATCAGGACTCCTTTCCGGATTTTTCGGAAGAAGGGGAATTTGGTATGTGGTTGTGGTGAAGTTCGGCGGCAGCTACGGTAACGCTGTCCGTTTTCTGCTTGAAAAGAATCAGTTTTTCCGTATGGGCTCCAGCCATGGCGGCAGCTTCACAGACAGAGTGAATCCCGAAATGTTCCCAGGCCTTTGGAGAAGGATGAGGAACGTCTTTGAGATTCAGTTCATCTGCGGAGAATCCGCAGAGTTCAATGTTGTGTCTGGAGCAGAATGCTTTTAAAGCCACTTCCGAGCATTTGAAATCGGCCGTGGCGATCCGTGCAATATTTTTGATTTCAAAGGATCCAGGAAGTTTCTGCAGAGCAGTTTTTAGTGCGGTTTCAATCTGCTGCTCGGAAACACCCTTGCGGCAGCCGATTCCAAGAACGATGTCAGGAGGTGCCGCAAAAAGAATTTTTTCTGAAAAAGGCTTTCCCTTGAAATTCTGAAAATCTTTCTGCGTTTTCAGAAGAGCAAATCCCGTTTCGGAACGGATATCCTGAACAGAATCAACTCGCCGGAACTGTTTGGAGAAAGATGCAAAGACACGGGAGAAAATCCTTTCCGGCACGGCAAGATCAAGTTTTTGACCGCTGAGAATACTTTGCGCAGTTTTCCCGATGACTTCCGGATTGAGTATCCTCCAGAGATTTCTTGCTGCAATATCATCCAGTGCCGGCAGGTTCCGGCAGTCGCTGGCCGTGGAAAGGACGGCTTGTCCGCCGGTGAGCTCAGCCGTCTGACGAGCCAGAAGATTTGCGCCTCCAATGTGTCCGCTGAGAAGGCTGACCACATACTTGCCTTCTTCATCACAGACAATCACAGCAGGATCCTGAGTTTTGCTTCCGCACAGAGGCGCTATCGCACGAACTGCAATGCCGGATGCACAGATAAAAACAAGCCCGTCATAACGGTTCCAGATGTTCTTCACCGTTTCTGCAAGGGATCCTCTGCGGATTCTGAAAACTGTATGACTGAAATTTGCACAGACCTGGAGACTTTCAGGAACATAGATTTCTGCACATTCAAATTTTTCTGCGATGCTGGAAGCCGTGCGGAATCCCTGGTCTGTAACAGGGAGAAGCGCAATGCGTCCACGGAAGGAGTATTTCTCATGGCTCGAAGGCGCAGACAGCGTATTTTTTCCTGCGATGCCGTCGGTTCCGCAAGAGGCCGGAATACTGGACTGGGCATTGGCTTTGAGCTGATGTCTTGAATCCGGCGAAGAAATACCTGCACGATAGGAATGGGAGAAACTGGGACTGTAGAGACAGGAATTGCCGCCTTCTTTTCTGAGGACCTCTCCAATAATAATCATCGCCTGGCGTGTGATATGCTGTTCCGAGGCTTTTTGAGCAATATTCTAAAGCGTTCCGCGCACAATTTTCTGATCCGGCCAGGATGCTTTCCAGACTACAGCGGCAGGGGTTTCCGGCGATTTCCCAGATTGAAGGAGCTCTCTGCATAGACTGTCCAAGGAGCCGGCACTGAGGAAAAAGCAGAGTGTAGCGTTTCCGAGGGATGCAAGAGCAGGGACATTTTCCGCTTCCGGAACAGGAGTCCTTCCTGCGAATCTTGTAAGAATGGCCGTCTGGGTGACATCATTCATGGTAAATTCTGTTTTCAGCGCAGCAGCTGCGGCAAAAACACTGGAAACACCCGGAATGACTTCATAGGGAATCTGAAGACGGTCAAGTTCCCGGAACTGTTCCGCCACAGTCCCGTAGATGGCCGGATCTCCTGTATGAAGGCGTACTGCACGGCGTCCCTTGTAATAAGCTTCAGCAAGAGACTGTATCACTTCCTGGAGTGTCATGTGTGCGCTGTTCCGCAGTTCGGCATGCGGCGCTTCCTGAAGAAGTTCCTCATTGACAAGAGAGCCCGCATAAATAATGAGATCCGCCTGACGCAGAGCATTCTGTGCACGGATTGTAATCAGGTCCCGGGCTCCGGGGCCTGCACCTGCAAAAAGAATGGGGTAGTGTCGGCATTCAGAATCAGACATGCTGTTTTTCTCCATTTCCGGGAAACATTTTTTTATGAAATACGGCCAGAAAAACAGGATTTTCGGCTTTGCGCATGTGTCCGGAAGAACCAAGTTTTTCTGTTCTGGCAATATTGACTGTAAGAAATTCTGCCCGTTCAAGATCCTGCAGACGGTTTGGCATGGCGTTTAGGCACTGTTCCGTTTCCATCAGGATGGCTGTGGCTGCAAGAACTCCGCCTGGGTTCAGGCGACGGAACGTCTGAGGAAGAAGGTCCGAAAGAGCCTCCGGTCCACCACCGCCAAAAAAGACTGAATCGGGAGCTGGAAGGGTTTCCCAGAGATCTTCCATGCGCCCGGAATGAAGATGAATATTGGAAAGTCCCGCCTCACGAATATTTTGCAGAATATCTTTACAGCGTTCGGGATTTTTTTCGACGGAATGAACTTCCAGTGCTTCACAAAGGGAGGCCGCTTCCAGTCCGACAGATCCGCTGCCTGCTCCGAGATCCCAGAGAACACCCCGGCGCAGACGAAGTTTGGATAATACAAGAACCCGGGTTTCAGGATGTGTAATCATATGATTCTGATGATGGTAGGTTTCATCAGGCAGCCCCAGGGCAAGAGCAGGAGAAAAGCCTGTTCCCTGTTCCGGGAGAATCAGCATGGAAAGTCCGGAACAGGCGGGAAGTTCAGACAAATTTTTTAAAGTATCCGCCTGCAGATTTTCGGAAGGAAGTCCCAGATCTTCCGCAAGAAATGCTTCCCTTTGGCCGGCATCCGGAAATGCGTCAACGAGTTCTTTTGCCAGGACGGATGCACTGCGATGCGGGTCGCCGTAGACCACCGCACCGGGCGCCGTGAGTACAGCACGGGCGTTCAGGATTTTGTCTGTACCGTGAACGCTGAAGAACCTGGTTGCAGACCAGGGGAGTTTCAAGCGTGCAAATGCCGTTTGAAAAGCGGTGGGAGCGGGATCTATGCGTACATGTTCGGGATTTGCCATAGCCAGTACCGTGGAGGCTATGCCATGGAAAAGCGGATCGCCGGAGGCAAGAATCAGCAGATGCCGGCCCGGAGACAAATGCCGGAGAAGGTTTTTCAGCGTATCTTTCAGATTTGCTTCCAGCGGAATCAGCTGCGCATGCAGATCCTGTGGAAGCAATGCAAGCAGACGTTTTCCTCCGGCAATGATCTGTGCATGGCGGATCTCCGGGAAATCCAGTGGACCGCTGTCCGGAGGGATTCCTTTCAGAAGAATGGGCGCCTCTGAGAAATCTATAGAGGAAGAAGAGGATGTTTCTGTAAGAGGATTCATGCTTAAGTCCTGTCCGTTTTTCCTGATATTTTTAAATGAACGCCGGATTCGTCGGCATTTAGAAGGTTGGTCCCGTCTTCCTGGAATACGAGAATTTGAAGATGGGTGTCCTGAAGATTTTTACCGCATTTTTCCATGATGCGCCAAAGTGATTTCCAGGCTTCTTCAGCAAAAACTGTTAAAGAAGCTGAAAGTGTTTCCGGAGGAATTTTCTGGAGGAATTCTCCCACAGTGTGGCAGGTCACCGGATCAAATCCATCCGGAAGCGGAATTGGAAAATCCCGGATCCGTGCAAGATCCATTTCACGGAGATGGGCATGGGTATTGTCATATCCGCAGGCGTATTTGAAGAGTTTCCCGGGCATGCAGGCAACTGTGATTTCCTGATAACGAAGCATGACGGCACACCGGAGGGCATGTCCGATAAAATCTGCGATGCGAATGACAGGTTCATTGTCCTGAAACATAGCCTGTACCGCCTGATCCGTCCTGGCTCCGGTTGTGAAACAAACTCGTTTTTCTCCGCGGAGAGCTGCAGTTTTTAACTCCAGACGAATCGTTTCCGCATAGGCTGCGTTGGAATAGGGTGTTACAATGCCGGTATTGCCCAGAATGGAAATGCCACCAATAATTCCCACCTTGGGGTTGAGTGTACGGAGCGCTGTCTCTTCGCCGTTTTCTGCAGAAACGCCAATCCCCAGTATGGCGGGACTTTTCAAAGTACCAGAGGAAAAGGAGGAATTTCTGGCGTAGAAAAGTTCCAGATTGTTCAGAAGAATGCGGCACGGTCCCGGGTTGATGGCCCACTTTCCCGGAGTTGCTGAAAGCCCCGGACTCTTTACAAGACCTATGCCGGAATCGGCGTGAAGAATCACTTTGAAATGAGGGCCTTGAAGCAGAATGTCTCTGGGATCCGCCGGATTGTTTTCTGCATTGTCTGTAAAGGCCGGGGTGAAAAAGCGGACATGAATCCGAATGCGGTCGGTAACATCCGGATCATCTCCGGCATCTTTGACAACAACGGCTTCTTCATCCGTCCTGGACGCAATGGCAATGCAGAGTGTGCGTCCTCCCGGAAGGCACAGATTCACGGTATCCTTTTTTTCGAGAAGGGCCAGAACTCCAGCAACCATGGCAGAGCCAGTGGTGAATCCGTACCGAAGAGGTCCTTTTTTTCTGCTGGGAAGGGGCTATATCGTACTGGAAGAAGATTCAGTCCCATGCTGTTTTGCTTCTTCGAGTGGGAGTGGCACATTTCTGTTCATAAGGCGAAATCCTCCATCACGGCATGGAGTGCTGCCACGGCCAATGGACTTCCGCCGCGGCGACCGTTCAGCCTGATCCACGGAATATCTATCTGATCCATGAGTTTTTTGGATTCAACAACATTGACAAATCCCACGGGCATTCCGACAAGGAAGGCGGGACGAATGATTCCTTCTGATGTCAGTCGAACTGTTTCAGCCAGGGCCAGAGGAGCATTCCCGCACAGGAAAATGCCTCCATCAATTTGCTTCTGGTGCAGTCTGACTGCTGCAAGTGCCCGCGTGATGTGCTCCCGGGCAGCAAGTTCAGCTGTTTCATGATCGGCTACAGGACAGACAATGGATTCTCTGGAATAGATACTATGATATTTCCGAAGCTTAGGAATGGAAAGTCCGGCTTTGATCATATTCGAATCGCAGTAGATCACGGCTCCGCGGCTCAGTGCGTTCCGGGCGGCGGCAACGGGATTCCCGTGGAATTCCAGGTTTTCCGCAATCGAAAAATCCGCGGTTGTATGAATCAGACGGCGCACGATGTGCCATTCTGCAGGGGTGAAGCGTTTTTTCAGAGCGGGACTGGCTTCCGCATCGATCCGGCGGAAACTCTCCGCTTCGATTTCCGCACCGGACAGATTCCAGGTGATTTGGTCAAACATTAGAAATCAATTCCTTTCCTGGCCGGAATTCCCCGGTCATAGGGGTGACGCAGTGAATGTATGTCGGAAACAAGGTCGCAGATATCCAGCAGTTCCTTTTGCGCATAGCGTCCTGTTATGCAGACATTGAGTTGCGGACTTCGTTCAAGCAGTGCATTGCAAACCTCCTGAAACGGAAGAAGTTTTTTCCAGAGGGCAATATTCAGTTCATCCAGCACCAGCAGGTTCAGTTCGGATTGTTGAAGAAGTTCTTTCGTTCTCTGAAAGGCTTTGGATGCACATTCCTCCTGAACTTCCCGGGAGGCTTGTCGCCCCGGCCCGAAGGGCTCAAAGGAAATTCTTCCAGGAAAGATTTTTGTGAAAAAATTCAATTCTCCGGTTTCAAACAGGGAACTTTTGACAAACTGCAGAACAGCTGCTTTGCCGCCCCAGCCAAGGGTTCTGATGACCATGCCGAACGCAGATGTGCTTTTTCCTTTGCCGTCTCCAGTTATATTGATCAGAAGTCCCGGGAGGTGGTTTTCCTGCGTATTGCTGCTGCCTGATAAACGGCTTTCCGCGTCGGAAAAAACGTTCTTCAGAGAGATGCTGCGTTTTTCATCAGAGTTGAGTTGACTCATTTTAATCCCATCCACCGGTAAATCTGTTTCATATTGATGCGTTCACGGACATGGTCCGCCAGACGGTTGAGCGATATTTCCGGATTGTAGGATGCTGTCCTGTCGCCCGGCAATGCCTGAAGTCCGGACCGGAGACGAACTTCATTTAAGAATATACGACGGAATGCGTCGTCGTCAAAGATTCCGTGCAGATAACAGGCGAAAAGGTGACTTTTTTGAATTCCAAGAAGACGTCCATCCGGGCCTGTCATGCAATCTTCTGCAGAGATTGCTTTCCCGTTAAGAGAGCTTTCTCCATGATGTATTTCATAACCGCGGAGAAGATGATGACGGAATTCAAGAACGGTTTGACGAAGTATCTTTTCTTTTTGGAGCTGTGTTACCAGCGGAAGAAGTCCAAGCCCGGCTGTTTCTGCTCCGGGGGCCGATTCAATGCCGTAAGGATCCTGCACAAGGAGCCCCATAAGCTGCATGCCTCCGCAGATTCCTGCAATGGAGGTACCTTGTGAGGCGGCCTGGAGAATTTTTTCATCCAGATGGGTTTCCCGCAGGAATTCCATGTCGGAAGCGACTGATTTGCTTCCGGGCAGAAGAATGAGATCCGGATTGCCGAATTCCTCTGCCGAATGAATTTTTCGGAGGATTACGTCTGCTTCCAGTTCCAGAGGCGTGAAGTCTGTAAAGTTGGATATATGAGGAAACGCAATCAGCACACAGTCTATGGTCTGGTCCAGTTTCGGCACCGGATGAATCCAGCTGAAATTGACGGAATCCTCTTCAGGGAGAATCAGATCTTTCAGGTAATCTACAACTCCGACAACAGGTTTGCCCGTATAACGAAGCATATCCTCATGGGCAGATGAAAGCAGGGATGGATCTCCCCGGAATTTATTGACGATGAATCCTTTTAGTAAATCCCGTTCCCATGGCTCAAATGTTCCGTAAGTTCCCAGGAAGGATGCATACACGCCTCCCCGGTCAATATCGCCGACCAGAAGAACGGGAGCCTGGGCATATTCCGCCATACGCATATTGACGATATCCGATTTTTTCAGATTGATTTCCCCGGGACTGCCAGCACCTTCCAGAATCATGGCATCCACTTCAGAACTCAAGGAATCATACGAGGCCTTCACCGTTTCAAAGAGTTCCCTTTTCCGGGAAAAGTATTCACGAACACGCATATTTCCAACCGGTTTCCCGGATACAATAACCTGAGATCCTGTTTCTGAACTGGGTTTAAGCAGAATCGGGTTCATTCGCACATCCGGATCCAGACGGCAGGCTTCCGCTTGAAGAATCTGTGCTCTTCCCATTTCAAGTCCGTCTGCGGTAACTCCTGAATTTAGTGCCATATTCTGAGCTTTGAAAGGGGCTGCCTGATAGCCGTCCTGGAGCAGAATCCTGCAGAATGCTGCAGTGAGAATGCTTTTGCCTGCATTGGAGCAGGTCCCCTGAAGCATCAGGGCAGGAGTTTTTTTCTTCCGCATGACAGCCGGGAATTTCAGCGTTTTTTCAAGGACTTTCTGACTGGGATGGAGAATCTGGTGCAGCGCTTGAAACAGCCGATCCTGATCCTGTTCTTTTCTTACAACTACACGGATCCACCGAGGAGAGGAGAGCCCCGGATAATTGCCACAGTCCCGGACGCAGATATGTTTTTCTATCAGAAGACGTTCTGCCAGCGGAACAGAGGTGTCGTTCCGGATCAGAAAATACGGCGCTTCCGATGGAATACTGTAGAGCTCCGGAAAGGAATCCAGAAGAATCCTGCGGAAGTGCTGCTTCAGCTTTTGAACGTATATTCTTGACTGTTCTGCATAATTTTCTGTATTTGTACAGAGAAAAATTCCACATTCAATCTGTGCGGATCCAAGAGGCCAGGGGGTCTGAAAAGCACGGAGTTTATCTATGACAGAAGGGGATCCGGCACAGAAGCCAAGACGGAGTCCGGCGGAGGCATAGAACTTTGTCATGGATTTGACCACAAGAAGATTGGGCGGCATACTGTTTTGAATCAAAGAAATTTCCTGAGGATTTTCACAGAAATCGGCAAAGGATTCGTCCACAGATAGAAAGATTTCCGGATGCCTTTCCGCAAATATTCTCAGATCCTATGCCTTGATGCAGCGTCCGGAAGGATTGCATGGATTCCCGAGAAACACCAGGTCCCCTTCTTTAAGAATCTATTCAAAGGCCTGAAGATTCAGCAGAAAATCATTTTCCGGCAAGAGAGGATATCTGAGAATCTCCATCTTTTCCATACGGCAGACTCTTTCGTATTCCAGATAGGCCGGAACAGGAATAACCGCCCGTTTAAAGGAAAAAATTTTCGGGATCAACGAAAGGATCTCTCCGGCGCCGTTTCCTGCAAGAACAGATCCGGATTCAAGCCCCCATGTCTGTTCGAGTTTTTCACAAAGTCTTTCCCCATGGGGATCCGGATAGGGAGAAATGGCGTCAAAGGCGTGGAAATAAGCCTGAAAAAGTCCGGGGGGCGGCCCGAATGGATTCAGATTAATGCTGAAGTCCAGCAGATCCGACGGACTGCAATGCGCTTTTTCCGCCAGAACGCGCAAATTTCCTCCATGAAAATAATTCAGGTCTGTCATGATTCTCCTCCCTGATTTTTCTGAACTGTTTCGGAATCCGCACATCCAGGACGGTGAAGCAGAGGTGGAATCCAGCAGGGAGGTTCATCCTGAACAGGAAGAACGGAACCCCGGGTAATGCCGAATACGTCGTGAAGAATTTGTTTACACCCGAATCTTTCAGGGGAACCGTCAAAGATCATGCGGCCCTGAGCGAAGGCAAGAATTCTGTCTGAACAGCGCATGGCAAGATTCACATCGTGGAGAACCTGGATGACGGTCATTTTTCTGGACCTGTTCCAGGAACAGACCAGTTCCATAATTCGGATTTGTTCTGCCGGATCCAGAAAAGTTGTCGGCTCGTCCAGAAACAGGATGGATGGATGCTGAGCGAATGCGGCAGCAAGTCTTGCTTTCTGGCGTTCGCCGCCTGAAAGACGGTTGATCGGGCAGTTCCGGAAAGACTGAAGGCCCGCAAGATTCATGGCTTCCTCAACGGCTTCTTTGTCTTCTGCAGTCAGAAATCCATGCCAGCGACGGAACGGGAAACGACCGGTACTTATCAGCATTTCCACAGTCATATCTCCGGGAACAGCGTCACGCTGGGAAAGAAACGCCATGTGCCTTGCCCGCATGGCCGGGGAAAGAGCAGAGAGGTTGGTTCCGTTGAGAAGTACCTTCCCTGAAAGAGCTTTCAAAAGGCCTGCAGCAGTTCTGAGCAGAGTGGATTTTCCACATCCGTTTTTCCCAAGCAAGGTAACAATGCTCCCGGAGTCGACATGAAGAGAGATGGATTCAAGAACAGGGTGCCGGATGGAATAGCCGACAGTCAAGTTGGAAAGGTCAAGCATTTAAACGCATCCTCCTCCGCAGGAGATACAGAAAAAATGGCGCACCGAGGAGTGCAAGGATCACACCAGCCGGGATTTCCATAGGTGCCGCGATAACGCGTCCTGCGGTATCGCAGAGCAGAACCATGGCTGCGCCGAAGAGGGCGGATCCCGGAATGAGAATGCGAAAATTACTTCCAAGCAGAAGTCTGGCTATATGAGGCGCAATGAGCCCTGCAAACCCCAAAAGTCCAGCAATGCTGACTGCACAGGCTGCAAGCAGCGCACAGGCTGCAAGCAGAATGAAACGCCTTCGTTCCACACGAAGCCCCAGAGAAGCTGCCGGATCATCTCCGAGGGCCAGGATATTGAGACTGCCGGCCCAGGTACACAGTAGGATGAATCCTGCAGCCATATAGGGCAGGGAAGGTAGAATATTCTTCCAGGATTTTGCAGAAAGACTGCCAAGTGTGAAAGCAAGAACCGCTCCTGCATTTTCAGAATGAAAAAGCATCACAGCACTGATTGCCGCCCCAGCAAGACTGCTGACAGCCACTCCGGCAAGTACCAGATTTTCCGGACGCATTCCCTGTCTCCATGCAAGCATGAAAACAAACATGGCTGCCAGAAGTGCCCCCGCAAAGGCTCCGGGAATAAGCAGATGGACAAAATTCGGGAAAATCAGCACCATGCATACGGCCGCCAGACCTGCTCCTCCGGAGATTCCGATAATACCGGGAGATGCCAGCGGATTCCGCAAAACCCCTTGAAGAACCGCTCCCGATAAAGCCAGTGCCGCCCCTGTAAGACAGGCTGCTGTGATTCTTGGAAGCCGAATCTGCGTAAGGATCAGAAAATCCCGTTCAGGTTTTCCAGTGCTGAGCACCTGGAAAATTTCGGAGAAGCTCAAGTCCAGCGATCCGAGCCGAATGGACAGAAAGATCGATAGAATCAGAAAAATCAGCAGAAACAAAATGCCCCGAAGATGGCGGAAAAAGATCATGCGGTTTTCAGCCGTAGCTGTATCCGCGGTTGTTTTTAAGCACGGATTCGGGGCGCTGTCAGGGTTCTGCATGATTCGGTTCCTCTTTGAGATTGAAATCTGCAGGGACAGTCTGTTCCGGATACAGGAGATTTCTGAGAATTAAAAAAGCTTCCGGATATCTCAGTCCCGGCAGATACAGAAAGAGCTCATTGGGAAGAAAATGAACCCGTTTGTTCTGTACAGCAGAAAGTTTCTGCCACACAGGAAGCTCCAGAAACTCTCCGGCAAGCCTGCGCTGTATTTCTTCGCTTTCGCCCATGGTTACAAAAAAAATAACGTCGGGATCATCAAGTACAATCTGTTCCAGACTGAAGGGAATACGGGGCTTTGTAAACTCTCCTGCAAGATTTTTCCCTCCAAGCATTTCGGCCATGCAGGCAGTATTGGCGGAGGGGCCTTCTACATAAATACCGCGTCCCGCCGCGAATAGAACATAGAATCGCGGGGCTTCTAGCGACTTCGGAACTGTTTTCAAAATCCGGTCCACCTGATCCTGAACCTCTGTACAGGAGGAGGTTCCGTTGATTCTGGAAAATGTCTTCATCAGTTCCAGAAAGTCGTGGTAATTGCGGTACTGCACGCGCAGAGCCGGAATCCCGAGCTGTTTCAGAATTTCTCCGACAGAGCGATGATTTTCCAGCCGGTCCATCAGAAGAACAAAGTCCGGGTTCAGAGATAGAATTTTTTCCATATCCAGAGAGGAAAAAGATCCGATTCTTGGGAGATTACGGAGTTTTTCGGGAATGGTGTCTTCATTCAGTAGATTCGGGAACCCGATAACATTGCCTCCGGACGCATCCCAGAGCTGGACGAGCGAACTGTAGCAGACAAGAGTCCGCTGCGGACGAAAAGGCACTTTCAGTTCTGTGCCATCCGGCTGATGGACTGTGACTGTTTCAACGGAAGAACGTGTCTGCCTGTCTGTACTTTCTGAGCCATTGGATTGTTTCCCGCAGGCGGATAAAACGATCATCAGAAGAAACAGCAGCAGAATTGAAAGAAAACAGGCAGAAGCCCGTTTTCCACCCTCCTGCAGATGGGGCGAAAATGAGCACATGAAGAATATTCTTTTCATAAATGATGTCTTTTCAATCCAGGTTAACTGATATTCTTCTGCTTTTGCTTTAATTGGCAGATGAACGTCCGCGGGGATGATAGTAGGAGATATCCCCCTGTGCACCATTGCCTGGAAGAATAAAACCTATGATCTCATGTGGAAATGCTGTCATAGCCGTGGTTCCCCGCTGAAAACACTGAACCGAAGAGACATGTCCGTCTGCCCAGGAGACGTTTGCCTTGCCATTGTGCCTGAAATGGGTGTATCCCAGTTTTGCATTGGTGGGCGGATAGATTGTTGGAAAACATTCGAGGGTTCTAGGGGTTCCCATGCCGCCGCCATTGGCGGAGTCTGAAAACATAATCAGCGTAGATGGAGCAGAAATCATGGATTCGTTGACGGAACAGTTCTACTTTTTTCCATTGTAAAAGTAGGTGGAGCCCACTCCATACTGATTGTATCCATAGCACAAACCTGTATAAAGTGTTGATCTTTTTGCCTGATTTGAGAAGGTGCGGCAGCTCAGAAGATCCGGTTCATTCACATAGGGCGGAAGAAAGCCTCCCTGGTTGATGACGTCTGTGCCATTGACCGTTTTCCCATACCATTTGGTTCCATCCCCGCGGGATACGGTTGTTGCCGGACAGTAATACCCGTCAAAATCAATGGCGTATTGAAGATTTGCCATACCAAGCTGTTTCAGATTGTTGGCACAGAAAATAGATTGCGCTTTAGCTCTTGCCGTCCCCAGGGCCGGACTTAGAAGACTTGCCAGAATGGCAATAATGGCAATGACGACCAGCAGTTCAATCAGCGTAAAGTATGCGGATTCCCTGCTGCGGACAGCGGACAGACTGTTCCTGTTGTTCAAGAACAGATCTCTCTTCCATACATGAGGATGTTTCATGGTGAAATTTCCTTTCTTGTGTGACGCGCACAATAACCATGGTTGAAAAAAAGAAACAAAACAATTCCGGGATCTGACTTATTCGTTTTCTGCTGAAGAAGCTGAAAATGAACTCACAGTTGCGCGACAGTTCATGATTTGCACATGATTCACCGGTCTATTGTTTCGATAAGTCCTTAATATACTTTCTTTATCCAGAAATACCAGTGAACCCGGCAAACTGTAAAGGGCAGGAAACTTCCATCGTTCCTTTCTTTTTGCCTTTTCTGAGAGGCATCCATTTTTATGGTAATACAGTTGGAAATACAGCAGAATAATCTTTATACCGTATTGCATGCAGCAAACATCCGGAATAGAAGTCGCATTCCGGACAAAAGAGAGACAAAGGAAAATGCCGGAATATTCCAATTCTTTTATTCTGCAGCATTGTCCTGAATCAGGGTGTTTCTGGAACGGATCTTTATTTATGGATAAATTTTTCCGGATAAGCCATTTCTGTTAGCTGTGCCCCTTTCTGCTGAATGCGGCGCTTCCAGAGAATAATGGCATTGGCGCAGCTGAGCTTCATTTTCAGGGAAACCAACAGATAAACCGTGATAATTGCAGCCAGTAGAAGACCGGAAATTTTTACAGGGATAAAAGAAAAAGCTGCAAGCAGAATGATATAAACTGCAAAAGACAAAAGATTGAGTCGGTCATTGGCCGGCAGAGGCGTATTCATAACTTCGCTTCGGAATGTCTCAATTTCTGCTTTATCGCTGGCATAGGTTTCCAGCAGATCCGCTTCCTTGAGCTAAATATTCCGGTAAACGACGCTGATTTTGTTGAAATTGCGGACCTCTACATAGGAAAGAACTCCGTAAATGGCCGCTACAAGTTTAATAATCCAGTTGAAGTGCATAAACCATCCCGCAACGCAGAAAAGCAGGATGAAGAACAGGCACTGAAGTTTAATGGAGGAACGATAGCGTACGATCTGAAAATCAGATCCGGACTTCATGTAGAGTTTCTTTTCAAACTCATTGAGATTTAACTATTCCATAGGTGTAATAAGGGGGGTTAAAGGTTTGTGTTGGAGTCCCGCAATTCTGCGAAACAGAATTCCTGGTGAAAATCAGGCTCTTATCAAATAGGAATAAGTTGCACGTTCCTTTTTAAAAAAAAGATCATAACCGGGATCCGGAAAGATCCAGATCCCGGGAATCTGGAAGACGCATATTTTATGCGTTTTCTTTTTTATCGCAGACCAATCCCACATCTTCCAGATGAAGCGGAATATTCAGTTTTCCAAGCTCCTTCTGGAGCAGGGAAACGGAAAGTTCCGGCGGATTAACATTGTTTTTGACACATAGGGCCGCTGCAAGTCCGCAGGCTTGTCCGGTAAGGGCAGCTGTCGGTATGACGCGCGTGATTTCCCATGCGTCTCCGGCTGCTCCGGAACAACGGCCTGCAGCGAGAAAACCACCCATGCCGTTTGCCGGATAAAGACTGCGGTACGGAATTTCCCAGACCGGTCCTGGTTTACGCCAGTCTGCAGCAATACCGATGGAGTCATCAAAATGGAAGTTGTTTTCCCCGGTATTCAGAACTCTGGCAGCATCGATACTGAAGATTTTGCGGAACTGAGGCATAGCGGGAACTGTAATCGGAAACAGATTCTTTCGGGAAAACTTTTCCGGATGTTCATGCTGAGCCAGAGAGTAATACTTGCGCAGAAGTCTTCTGCTCTTGAATGTGAATTCTGAAACCATTTTTGCATTAAGTCCTCGGAAAAGAGTTCCTTCCGGTGCTGTTTCCGGATTCCAGGGAACCCCATCGAGATACATTTGAATGCAGGGAGCGCTTTCTGTATTTTCCCAGGTGATTTCAGGATTGTACTGAATTGCCCAGATGGACAGGAAATTAAAGTCATCGTGAACAGGAATGCCTGCATGTCTTGCTACCTTGCAGGATCCGCTGGCGTCGATGACACATTTTGCACGAATGCGTCCGCGTCCATCCTCATTTTCTGTAATGACAGCAGTTACTTTTGAACCATCGGTTTCTGTATCGCAGACCAGGGTGTCAAACCATGTGTCGACTCCATTCTTTTCCAGAATTTCATCCAGTGCAACGATAAAAGAGGCTGGAGAAAAGATACAGGAGTAACGGCCTTTGCCGTTTTTCCAGTCAGGCACCTGTCCGGGACCATATTTCAGGCTTTCCTGAAGAAGCTCTTCAGCGAGTCCGAAAGTAACCTGTTTGCCTTTTCCGTCGCACAGGGGAAGGTAAACCCATACAAGTCCGGAAGTTGCAAGGCCTCCAGTCAGGGTGGATTTTTCAATTAAGGCTGTTTTTACGCCGCTTCTAGCCGCTTGAACTGCAGCTGCAACGCCGGCGATACCGGCACCGACTACAACAACATCGTATTCCACATCGTATTGAAACATAAGAACCTCGTTCATTTTGTGAATCGATCAAAATAGTTTCTCCTGAAAATATAAAATTTCTTTTCTGAAATACAATAACTTCTTCTGAAAAAAAGGGGATTTTCGGGGGTAAACTTGACTTTTCTGCGGATCAGGGTAAATTGACCTAGGAAATAAGGAGTTTGAATCCAGGAGACTGTGTGATGCTGTGTCAGATCTGCAAAAAAAATCCGGCAACCATTGAGTTGCATCTGCAGGGAAACGGCGGGGGAGATCAGAAGGTGCTCCTGCTCTGTCCTGAATGCGCCCGGAAAAAATCTGCGGTAGGCGAACTGCTGAAAGAATTCAATATGCCTGAAGTCGTCAGCCGGATTACAGAGGATCTGGCCCGGTCCGTGCAACATGCTTCTGACGGTTTTCCGGATGCTTTGAAGGCTCTGCATGAAATGCTCCGCCAGGGCGGCCGTGACACTCAGGATCAGAATACTGCGGAAGAGGAGCCTGCACAGGATCCTTTGAAAAAGTGTCCATGCTGCGGCTGGACTCTGGAACGGCTGAATATGACTGAAAAACTCGGGTGCGAAGAATGTTATCAGACGTTCCGTGAGGAAATCCTGGAACGGCTTCCCAATGTGTCCCGCAGCCGTTTGCATGTGGGGCGGGTACCCCCTGTTGTTCATCAGAATGCGAGCCGGGAGAAGATGGCTTTTATTTCACGGACAGAAGAGGAATTCTATCTGAGACGCGAACTTGCAGATTTACGAAAAAGTCTTCAGGAAGCTGTCCGACGCGAAGAATATGGCCAGGCAGCAGAGCTTCGGGACAAAGTTCGGGATTTGGAACATGAGCTTTCAGAAGGGTATCAGGCATGAGTCTTTCTCCTGTAGTTGCAAGTATAGCTGCATCCCCGGTGTCGTTTCTGGATGCCGGAGCTCCGGATGCCGATGTGGTTTTGTCCTGCCGGATTGCATTCATGCGGAATCTGACGGGGCTGCCTTTCCCGGTAAATGCCCCGAAGTCCATTCGTTAGAAAGTGACGAACCTGGTGCAGGATGAACTGAAAAGACTGATGGAAGAGGGAGTCTGCCCTCTTTATCGAAAAATCCCCCTCTCAGAAATCGGCATGGAAGATCGGGAGATCCTTTAGGAACGCAGAATGATTCCTCCGGATGCTGTAAAAAGTCATTTTGACAAAGGTCTTTTTATCCCGGCAGATTCGGATTGGAAGGAAGAGGAAAAGGATCAGACAGAATTTGTTTCTGCATATCCTGCAATCCTGACCAATGCAGGAAGTCATATTCGCATTTTCGGAACTTGTGGAGGATTTTGTCTGGAGGGAATCTGGAAAAGAATTGCTCCTTTTGAAAGGGCTCTTTCTGAAAAAGTTTCATTTGCATTTCATCCGGAGTTCGGGTACTTGTCTGAGCGTCTGGATGGTATCGGGACGTCTTTGACGGTTTCCGCAATGGTGCATCTGCCGGCAATATGCCTGAGCGGAAAGGAAAAAACACTGCTGCGGGGACTGGAGGCCCTGCGTTTCGGGGCTGTTTCGTTTATGAATCGGAAAAATGAGTTTCCGGGAGCTTTGTTTTTAATTTATAATGAGGGTTCCTTGGGAGAGTCCGAAGAAGATCTGATTCTGCGTTTTATCAAGGTAATTCAGGCTGTTGTTCGGGAGGAACGGCTTCTGCGAAGAAGAATGCTCGAAAAACAGAAAGAAATGCTTGAAAATATTTGCGGTCGTGCCTACGGCTTGCTCCGTTATTCTCATCTGATTTCGCCGGAAGAAGCACTGACGGCTCTTTCTCCTTTGAAGCTTGGAATGGATACAGGAATTATCCGCGGAGTGGAAAAGAATACGTTTTATAAAATGCTGATCCGGATTCTGCCGGGACATACACGGTTCTATGCGGAAAGAGAATGCGGGAAAAGAGGTATCTCCGGAGAAGGAGAAAAATCGGAGGACGAGGGGGCGGAGAAAAAAATTTCGGCTGCGGACTGCTCTGGAATCCGAGCGGCATGGATCCGTGCCGCAGTGTCGGGGACGGAAGACTGTCCGGCAGGGCCTGTCACAGAATGACTTGCTGATAAAAGGTTTTGAATCACATGGAATTATTGTTCGGTTGCGGACTGGCTCTCCTGGAAATGACTTTTATTTTCGTAGGACTGCTGATTTTTCATGGATTGAGAAAAGTCATCGGGTACAGTCCCTTTTATATCGCTCTAGGAGCGCTTTTCGTTTTCCTGCAGCTGGTTGGTACTGTGGGGCTGCGGATTTCTCCGGGAATCCCGGGGTTTGACCTGGAAATTTCCACTGGAATTCTGCTTCTGCCGATTCTGGTGTCTCTGCTGGTGGTGTATCTGGCGGATGGAACACTGGAAACGCAGCGCCTGATGATAGGCCTGATGGCGGCTTTGGGAATTTACGCTTATCTGGCTCATTTAACAGGAGCGCAGATCTCCTGGGGAAGAACGTTCTTCATGAATGATTCTTCCGAAGTGCTGTCGTCCATGATGACGGACAGCATTCGGCAAATGGCTGCTATGGTGATTGCCTTTACACTGGATATTTTTCTGCTGCCGATCTTTTTCCAGCGTCTGCGCAATATGAAGATGCCCATGATGATTTCGATTTGCATTTCCCTGGTTGTAGTGCAGGCTGTAGACAGTGTGGTTTTTGCTTCGGTATGCTACTGGGGGGAACCCCGTTGGTGGAGCGGGATTTTTTCCAGTTGTGTGGGCAGGGCAGTGCTTTCCCTGTGGCTGGGAGTTATTGCAAGTTATTATTTATCCCGGATCGATCTGGAGTCGCCAGGACGTGGAAGAAGAACCCTGGATATTATTATTGCTTTTTTTGGAACCTATGGACGGGCAAAGGCTCTGGAACAGGACTTGAAGCAAACGGAGGAACGCTACAGGCTCCTTGTGCAGAATGCGGCGGATATGATTCTGGTGATGGACAGAAATGGTTCCATTGCGGAATGCAATGATGCGGCTGTGCGGATGCTCGGGGTATCCAGGGAGGATCTGAATCACCAGCCGTTTCAGATGTTTACAGATACAGAAAAAAACATCTGGAGCGGATTGTATACTGAAAAGGAAAATGGAGAAATTGCAGCGACAGCTGGAGATGACGGCGAAAAAATTTCTGTGCAATGCAGCTGCTGTGCAAAGAATACCCGTGCACAGATAGATTTAACTCTTTCTGCCGTAATGATTTCAGGGGAACCTATGGTGATCGTTTTCGGACATGATGTTACAGAACGTCTCCGGTTTGAAAAAGAACGGGAGGAATTGCGGACACAGATTTCCCACAGCCAGCGTCTGGAGTCCATTGGTCGTCTGGCGGGAGGTATTGCCCACGACTTTAATAACTATCTTCAGGCTATTCAGGGAAACCTGGATATGATCCAGTATATGCACCCTGTGGAGGATGATGATGTCAACCGCTATCTGGGAAAAATCGATAAAATCACCTCCAAAGCCGCAGTTCTTACCCAGCAGCTTCTGGGATTTGCACGAAAGGGAAACTACAATGAAATGGATCTGTCTTTGAAGGACCTGGTGGATTCCGCAGTGGAACTGTTTATGCCGGACGCATCCTCTTTGTGCACTGTTCAAGTCATGGATCCTCCTGCTGGTGAGGAAGATCTGATGATCCGGGGAGACCTGATCCAGCTTCAGCAGACACTTCTGAATATTATGTTCAATGCCCGCTATGCAATGCGTGATATTCCTGAGCAGGAACGGATCATCAGAATAGTATACGGCAGCACTCGCAGTTTGAGAATACCATTCAATCCCCCCTCCGAGGCAAAGATTATGGCAGGACGCAATTACTGTGCGATCAGTATTCAGGACAGGGGGCCAGGTATTCCGGAGGCAGCTTTGAACCGGATTTTTGAACCATTCTATACAACGAAACCTATCGGGGAAGGAACCGGAATGGGGCTCTCCATGGCTTATGGTACAATGCTGTCCCATAAAGGATGGATTCAGTGCAGAAATGCCGAAGAGGGTGGTGCGGTATTCAGTTTGATCTTCCCGATTCGAGATGAAGCTGCGGGGAAAGAAGGTCTTCATATTGAAGACAATATTCGCATGATGGGTGTCTGAGCCCAAGTGAAAGGTCTGGAGACTTGAAACTGTACCCGCAGGCGGATCGGTTACAGCAGTCTGCGAACCCAAATGGAAGGCTGAGAGGCGGTTTCCGTGCGAATGTGCGTGGGGAGGGGTGGTATGTCCTGTCTGAGCAGAGTATGGAAAAGGCAGGAGGACTCTTTAAAAAAATGATGTCGAGATGCTGGATTCCGGGGTATGATACGGCAAGTATTTTTTTGACTTCCTTTTTTATAAAGAAATTGCAATTTACGGAATCTTTTCTTTTATGGGAGAACCCTTTGGGATGCAGCTGTTTTTTCCCGGACTAAGATATCGTTCTGCTGGCTGGCGGGGAGAGAAAGCAGGAGATAGGGGGAAAAATAAAAATCATCCGCAGGATTTTTTCCTTTGTATTCAGATCATTTTTGATGAGAACGTGTCCTTCTTGCAATTGTAATAGCGGCTTGGAAATTCCCTGTTTCTCTGAGGAGACTTGGATCCTTCCGGAAAAGATATCCATGGAGGTGGAATTTTTGGGTGTATCCGGGAAATTTTATTTTGCTGGAATAGTTTTCAAATCATGTCGGAATACAATTGCAATCTGGCGATATTGCACAGAGCTGCATTCAAATTCCAATGATTTGCGGATATTAAGCAGAAGCCTCATTCTGGAAGGGTTATTCTGTAAAAATAGGATCGCTCCAGAAAGGAGTGTCTTCAGTTTTTGCGAAGCTCGCTCATACTCAGAGGCTTGAAATTTTTCCGGTCCAGCATGCGTTTTTCCGGATCAACAGAGAGATATTTCCATCGGTTGAAGGCGAAGTCATGGGGCATGTAATTATGCATCCAGGCATGTTTCAGAACAAAGGCCATGGTATAGGTTTCGAAAATCCATGGGCACTGATCCATAAGATAACGGGACATGGCTTCATATTTTGCGGTCCGTTCCGGAGAGTCCGGCATGGACAGAATTTCTTCATACATGGCATCATAGGCGGGATCTCTGTAAAGAACACGGTTGCAGGAGCCTGCATTTGGACCGTAGAAGAGCTGAAGAAAATTTTCCCCGTCAGGATAGTCCCCGGTCCATGAAAAACGGAAGAGCTGAGTGCTCCCGTTCCGGACTTTCTGAAGAAAACGGGGGCGGGTGTTGAATTCAGGACGAATCCGGATGCCGATTTTGCTCATGTCTTCAGATAGGAGTTCTGCAATTTGAGTATAAAGAGTTCCGGAGCCAGTCTGATCGAATGTCAGAGTCAAAGGTTCTCCAGTTTCCGGATCAATGCCGTCGGGATATCCGGCTTTCCGCAGGTATTCCCGTGCAAGGTCAAGATTTTTCCTGCCGAACTTCCCTGGATCGGCAACATAGCCGGGGGTTCCTGGAGGAATGGGACCTGATGCCGGTACAAAGCGGCCTCCGGAATGAATAACGCGCAAGTCTTTGTCAAAGGCCAGGGAAATAGCTCTGCGCAGGTCCGCATTTTCAGCAAGGAGCGGATCGGCGAAGTTGAAGCCGATATAGTTGGTCTGCAGTTCGGGCGCTTGAAGCATTGAAATCCCGCGTTTGAGAAGCGCCGGAGAAAGTTGCAGGCTGTCGCTGACAACCGCTTCAAAATTATCTCCGTCCAAGGCGTAGAAATCCAGTTCTCCCTGGAGAAACATCAGCCAACTGGAGAGAGGTTGTTTCACAAAGTAGATGGTGATTTTTTCAGACAGAGGAAGTTTTCGGCGGGTTTCATCGGGCGTTTCTGCCCAGGAATAATATTCCTCTCTGAAATCCGGATTGGCTTTAAGAACCATTTGATAATCCTTTTCCCAGAGCTCCAGTGAGAAGGGTCCGCTTCCGCAGGGATGGTCCTGAAAGTCGCTGCCAAAATATTCCAGCGCACGTCTGGAGACAACAGAACAGTAGGGAAGCGCCAGAGAATAAAGCATCCGCGGATTCGGTGAAGAAAGATGAATTTTAAAATGATAATCATCGAGAATTTCAAATCCGGGACAGGGGGCGTCATAAACAGAATAATCTCCTGCAGGGGCTTTCTCTGTGGCCTTGTAAAAATCCTCAATGCCCAGGATTCTGTCCCGGACAACCCAGTAGCCTGGTGACTGGAGGCGGGCATCAGCCAGGCGCAGCATGGAGAAAACAACATCTCTGGATGTGATGTGTCTGGCTTCTTTTGAGAGTCCTGCAAAGGCCGGTGATTCCTGGAAATAGAGGTCTTTCCTGAGTGTGCAGAGAAGCTCTGTCTGATCCGGGTTGACTTCAGGCATTTTTTCAAGCATGGAGGGAATCAGGGTATATTCTCCTGGACGGTATTCGTATTGCAAAAGGGTGTCATAGAGTGCTGCTGCAACGTATTGACTGGTACTGTCAGCTGCCAGTGCAGGATCCAGTGTGGTAACGCGTTTGGACAGACTAGCATAAACATGCCGTTCCATTGGCTCGTCTGCTGATTTTTCCCGGGTGCATCCTGACAGAATGATGGCAAAAACAGTCGTGCAGAGAATCAGAAGAATTCCTGCAGCAGATCTTTTTCTTGTCAGAAGGCGGATGATAAGTGGAAGCATCTGTTTTTAATCCCCGATTTTTTTAGGACCGATTGTTTTCCCCGGCAGAAACCGGGATTCGAATCAATATTTTTATTGAGTAGTGGTCTTGGACTTGTATCCTTCATTTTTTCCCGCAGCTGAAGATGTCGGGCGGCATTCGGATTTCCAAAAAAGAACTGAATTCATGAGAAGGAATCCTCTCCCTGGATATCCGGATCCCAACTGTCGTGAGGAGATAGGCTCTGCATCCAGATCCGGACTGCATCCCAGGACTGAATCCGTGAAAAACCTCTGCAGGAAAGCATGCGAAGGGCTTTGGCTTTGCGTTTCAGAGGATCTTTTTCCGAAAGAAGACGCTGGGTGCGGCTTTGCAGAAAATCCAATGCGGGATTTTCTCCGGATTGGTCTGTTTCTTCTTCAAGGTCCTGCATAAGTCTGGCAATGATTTCCTGAGGGATTCCTTTTTCCTGAAGTTTTCTGCGGATCCGTATCGGACCATACCGACGGGTTTTATAGACGTGTATGCAGTCTTCTGCATAACGAAGATCGCTGATGCAGCCCATTCGTTCGAGGGAGGCTATTGCCTGTTCAACATAAATGCGTGGAAACTGTTCACGGTCGGAAAATTTTCTGCGCAACTCCATTTTACTGTAGTTGCGTCGACTTAAAATCCGGATCATGCGTTCAAGAATTGCTTTTGATGTGGTTTGTTCCTTTTGTATCTGCACGGCTCAGTTTGGCCTTTCCTTTTTTCATCGGGCTGTCATGGAAAATGAAATGTTTCGTGTGGAAAAAGAGAGAAGGTTTCTGCGTGTTCACACATGTCCTGGATGAATCATTTTCCGCTGATGAGATAATATGATGTTTTTCCTGGAATATCCAAATGGGTTTTGCAAAAAATTTGAAAGATCCAGCTTTAATAAGATCCCTTTTATTTCTTGAAACAAATTTTTTGAAAGATCTTCTTTTCACAAGATATCAATCGTTTCCTGTACAGACAGGATTTTTCTGTGATTTCATTCCACAAGGGATGTCATTGGCTGGTTTTCACAGAAATGCGTTTTATATTAACAGAAAAATTTTTGAAATAATTCTTCTGTTCAAAAGGGAAAGAGGTGTTTGGTGAAGACGGCAGGATTCAGAAGACTTGAAAAATCTTTTATCCGAATTTTGGGAATGATTCTTCTCCTGCTGTTGATCGCACCGACGATATGCCATGCAGCAGCAGAAGAAGAGAGTGAATTCAATCTTCTGCGTGAAAAAGCCCATGCCGGGGATCCCGCAGCCCAGTTCAAACTGGGAAATTTATACTTTTATGGAAGTGATTCTGTAAAATCGAGTCCGGAACTTGCTGTTTACTGGTATAAGAAAGCTGCAGCACAGGGAATCCCGGAAGCTCAGTTCAATTACGGCCTTTGTTTGGAAGAAGGATTCGGAACTGAAAAAAATATGATAGAGGCCATTCATTATTATGATCTTTCCGGAGAACGGGGTTTTGTTCCTGCTTTGTACCGGAAGGCCATGCTGCTGATCCATGGGAAACCCCGAACCCCGGAAATGCTTAAAGGCATGACTCCGGAAGAAATTCAAAGAGTCAACTCTTTTATGAATCCTTCTGAAGGAGCAGCTCTTTTGGAGAAGATTCTTGAGAAAACAGACCTTCCGGAAGGAAAAATAGAACTTTGTGACTATCTTTTGAAAACGCTTCCGGAAGACATTTCAGAGCGGGAAAAACTTTGTACCAGAATTTATACGCTCCTCCGGGAGGCGGAAGCTGCCGGTTCCGGATAGGAAAATCCCAAGCTCTACCGTTTGCTGGCAGACTGCTTTTTCGGAGGATTTGGATGCAAAACGGATGAGAAAAAGGCGGTTGAACTGCTGAAGAGAGCTTCTGAAGCTGGAGATACGGAAGCCATGGTGAAGCTGGCCTTCTGTTTGGAACATGGCGCAGACAGTCCTCCCGATCGGAAACAGGCCTTTCAATGGTATCGGAAAGCGGCTTTTGCCGGATTCCCATATGCTCAATTCAAGTATGGAGAATATATCGCTGCCGGATATGAGGAAGGACAAGGTCTTTCCGAGGCTGTCCGCTGGTACCAGAGAGCTGCAAACTATCAGTGTCCTGAAGCCCTTTACAGAATGGGGGTCTTGACTGCTGAAGGAATTGGCATGGAAAAAAATCTTGCCTTGGCGTCTGAAAATTTTCTCCGGGCTGCCAAACTGGATTATGCCCCGTAGCAAGTCGCTCTGGCTGTTTATTTTTTAAAAGGAAGCGAGGTGATTCAGAAGGATGAATCTGCCGCATATTACTGGTTCAAACGGGCTGCCGATTCAGGAGGATCCCTGGAGGCTTAGAAATGGACATAGCTATGTCTGGCATATGGTGTTGGATGTCCTATGAATATGGAACAGGCACTTCATTATATGGATTCTGCAGCGATAGCCGGAGATCTGCAGGCTGCGGAACTTTCCCGGAAAAATCCTTACGACTGGCCGTCTCCGGAAGTTTTCAAACCTGAGCCTTGAACATTTCCTCCGACCTGTGCCTGTTTCCAAACAGCAGATTCCAGAGGATAAAATCTGTAAATAGAAAAAAGATCTTGTTGTTTGGGGAGAAGTTTTCTGTAAGACCGTCTTGTATTTTATCAAGGAACAAAAAAAAGAACATCTCTTCCCGGAATTTTTTCCCGGGGAAAGTTTGGAACCTATCAATTAGGTAAAAGTCAAGTGTGAGAAAAAATCCTTTTGAAGCAAGGTGCTTCCTTTTTTGCTCTCCTCCTTTTTTCAATCCAGCTGTTTTGATCCACATGGAACCAGCTGGTATGCCAATATTGGATTCATACGTTTTTGAAAATTCGATCCAGAAACAAAGTAAGTACCTTCTTTTGTTTCCAAACATCAAACCCGGCAGCAACAAGCCAAACATCATATCCTGTTCATCGCATGGCTGATTATGATCCTTTTGGAGGTATCTATATTGAAAAAATCCTTTTTGATTTTTTTTCTTGATAAGGTATTCATATTGTATAGATTATAGTTTTTATTGAGCCTTTTTGCATCATTCCGGATGGAGAGTCGCCTGTTATTTGTACAAAAAAAGAGCTTTCAATTCGTCTTCAAAACTTTTTCAGAAATTGTATCGGAACATTTTACGATCGCGTGGTATTTGGAAACAATCTTTGCAAGGAAAGTAGAATAAATTGCGTCGCCTATCTTCCCGGATATAATTCTTTTTCATCCTTTCGCAAGCATTCTTCCGCTTTTGTATAAGTTTCCAACGAGAAAAGAGATTGCAAAATTTTATGTGTTTCCTGATATTTAAATAGTTGAATTCTTTTTGTTATTGTCTGGATCATTTCTTTCCCTTGACAATACTTTGAAAAAAAGAATGCATAATGCCAGCAAGGAAAGATCCATTTCCTCCCTTTATCAAACTGCAGACTTGAAGGATGTAGGTAGTCCTGAATCGTGCCTGGTTTTGAAGAAAGAAAAATCATATTTTTGTAGAAATTTTCAGACCTGGAAAGAAGTGCCGAATATTGCCCTTTAGATGAATCTGGTATCTGGCGGGATTCACGGGAAATGCAAAAAGACATGGATGTCTTCTTTGGACGAGATGATGAGAAGCATTTGGAAAATCCTTCGTCAAAACCTGCAAACTTTATTTGAAATCCAGCGAAAGAGGGCTACTGTTCTCAACCGGGCAGCGATACAACATTGTTGAGACGATTCATAAGAATGCTTGTCTCTGCAGGAGATAAATGAGATCCGGGACTTTTTACTTTCCCTGAAGGAGGGGAGGATTTTGCTTTTGCGTTGTCCGAAAAATGCTGACTCTTTTATCGTATTTCTGGTTTGAACTGCGGGGATGTTTTTATAGAAAACGGGTGAAGGGGATTGAAAAAGGAAAGAACGGTCTTTGTTTTTCATAAGAATTTATTGGAAAGTGTAAGCTGAATGATGAAAGATATTCCTGTACATTTTTGTCTGAAAGCGGCTATTCTGGGTGCGTTTACGGCAATACTCAGCAGTTATGAAATTCTGTTTTCCCAGGCATTGGTGTTCGCCGGACTGGCTTTTTTTCTCTTTTGTTTGAACCGAAGCCGGGAGGCTGAATATGCTTCAGAAAAAATCGATGCTTTGCAAAGGAATGCAAATGACAATGCTCATGAAATGACGGATATAAGAAAAATGACGGGAAAACAACTTCGTCATTTTTTCGTCAAAACATAGATAGGAAATGCTATCTTCTTGATTCTTATAGGATTTGTCGGAAGTTTGCCTGTTCTTTTGCAGCCGGATGGATATTTCAACGGTGTATAGGCTAAAATATGGGCTCTGTTAGGGAGCCTGTGCTTTGCATTGTTAACAGGCAAGTGCGTGCAATGGGTTTGGAAAAAGCCTGAAATCTCGGCAGAATACTTTTTCCTCCTCCTTTGTGCCGCCTCATTTCCTGGATTTCTGATTGCCCGGATTCCAGTCTTTGTTTCCCTGTTTCCTTATGTATGGAACGGGCTTTTGTAGGGCGCGGTGTGGAATGCTTTTTTTCAGGGCCTGTGTTTCTTCATTGTATAGACAGGAATCCGCAAGGTCCCTCTGGCTCAGGGACGGAAAAAATGGATTCCTCAATGTGTGGTTATTCTACTTGTCTGTACGGGATTGTCCCAGGGAGGAGTGTACTGGAACTACCTGCTGATGCGTTAGCCTGAAGTCGCAATCCTGATGAAGAGTCCGGCGCATGGAAGCATTCCGGAGGATCTCCGTGGGAAAATTCCTATGCTTGATGGAGACTTGTTTTTTACGGATGAGGGGATATTCTGGAATGCATGTGCTTCAGAGTCAGAGGTGGAAAAGCGAATGCACGGGGAAGGCGTCTGCCGTGTAACCGAAGAAAAAAACGAAAATGGCATGATCCGCTACAAGCTGGAATATCCGGAATCTGAACCATTAGAACCTTTTATTCTTGTGGAGACTTCCTGTACAGAGAAATCCATGTATTGCTGGGCTGATCCTGAGAGCTTTTATTACTGGAAAAATCCGGAAACGGGGACCGTAAGCAGTTTGAATATTCGTGCAGGCCGGCGTCGGGACCTGGCTGTGGCGCCTGAACAGCATGCTTTGCGCCGGGATCAGCATGGAAATGTGCTTCTGGTGGATGGAGGTCGTTTCTACCAGGAAAACCGGGATGGAGAAATATCTTCATTGAATGTCCAGATAGAAGATCTTCCTGCAAAGTCTTTCTGCAGGTTTGCATCTATGTCTGAGGATCAGCGTTATATTGTATGCGATTATATTCTGCTGAAAGGAGGAAGAATTCCATTCCGGATGTTTATATGTATTCGGCTTGAGGATAATGCTGTTTATTATTTTGCATTTTTCCAAGGAAAGCCTTACGTCGGGAAAAACACAAAAGAGATGGCCTCAACTCCGGCAGCTTTTTCAGAAGAAGGGGAAAATATTGAAAAGAAAGATTCAAACCTGCTCTGATAAAAATATTTCAAGCTGAAAGGAAGTCCTGTCTTCTGATCCTCCGGGATACCCCGGCGACTGGTCTGACTTGGCATACGACAGAATCCGGTAAATTTTTTAGATCCCTGTATCTTATCCTTCTTCATTTTTTGCGAACAATTCTTTTCTGGACATAATAATTGGACCAATGAAAAAGGCTTTTTCATTGGATATCAAGAAGATCCGTATATCAATACTTCTGAGCAGTATTTCTGGAAGGAGTAAGGGGGAATGCGCCGTCAAAAAAATTAGAGTTTTTCTTCCTGAAGAATATTCTGAACATCAAAAGAATGGATAAGACCTGCAACACCATTTAAATTTTTCTTATTCTCAAAAAGATTATATTCGGAACAGGTTACAGAAAGATACCAGGCCAGAGGATTTTCGTCTTTTCCCTCCTGACAGGAATTCTGACAGAAGCGAGGGCTCAGTTCCAGTTTGATCATGAATTTTCGGGCAGAAGAAAGATCCTTGAAGATTTTTTTAAGCTGTTTATTTTTTATCACCTGATATGTCCCGTTCCTCAAATGTTTTAAATCTCCTGCAGTTATGGTACAGCTCTCGTAGGAAAGTGAATCTTCGCCAGGTGGAAGAAAATCCACAAAAACTGTGCCTATTTTCTAGGAATTGACAAACGAATGCGGATTCAGAGATTCAGGCATTTCGAGTTGGAGTTCAACACGGGAAGCCCGCAGCATGGGATTATTGGTGAAAAAACAGCACAAGCCGTTTTCATCGGGCTGGGATTTAACCCGGAAAGTCGATCCGCTCATCAGGATCTGCCAGGCTATTGTGGCACTGAAAAGCAGAAGTATCAAAAGTGTAAAGACTGTTTTCCAGACATTTTTCATGATCCGTGAAAATTCCCCGCTTTTTCATTTTTTCTTTCATGAAGTCCCCGTTCATTATTAATTATAAAAAATTTGTTTAAAAAAAGCAACAGGTTTTATCTGTCTTTGGAAATGAATTTTTATTTTTCTTAAAACCTTTGACGCTTTATCTATGGATCACATTGAAATTGAAAAAGTTTTATTTCATTCGATCTGCCCATGACAATGTAAATTCCCCAGGCAGCCAGAACACTGAAATAAGGAAGAACACAAAGATGAAAACGGGGAAGCGGCAGGATCCCCGGTATGATTAAATAGTAGCCGGCAAAAAGCAGAAAAACAAGGAATGCCAGAAACTTTCTTTTCAGAAGCATCCATATTACAGCCGAAACTGCAAGCAGATCACAGAAGACTGTAAGAATCAGCAACGGCAGGGTAACCAGGAAGGGCCCCCAGTTCCCACGGAAGTAATGCAAAGCTCCGGCAAGGATCCCTTCACGGTTGATAATATCCAGTGTGTTTCTGCCATGGACCGTAATGCCCAGATTTTCCAGGAACGCCGGAATATCCGGCAGTAGAATCAGCGGCTGAAAATGCATGAAGAGAAAATGAAAAGGATATTGGAGAAGAATTTTTTTCATGGCATTTTCCTGCCAGGAGAAACGGCTGTCAGGTGACTGGTAGAGTTCCGGATGTTCTGCAAATTCCCTGTTCATATCTGCCATGTACTGATTGCGCAGTTCATCAAGGGACTGATTTTCCGCTCGTGCCTGAACCGCAGCTGCTTCATGTTTCAAACGGTCTGCAGAAATGCCGTCGATTCTCCACCCTGCACCTAGTGTGTGGTTTCTGAGGATCCAGGGCGCAAGCAACTATGCGGTTAGGACCAGTGCACAGACTCCAAAGCGGATTTTTTCCCGGAATGGCGGCTTCGGAAGAAAACACAGGACAAAAAGACAGGGAAGAATCCATGCAATATTGATAGGCCGTATATAAGTTCCTGCGATGGAAGTCAGTACCGCTGCAAAGAAGAAGTATCCGAATCCGCTTTTCATAAACTTCAGGAAGAACAGCATCTGGAAGGCCACAATCCAGGCGAAAAGTGCATCTGAAAGAAACATGGGCGTATATGCAATTGCTGTGGGATTCAGCGCAAAGAGAAAAGCTGAAATCCAGGAAACTTTCCAGTTTGCATAAAGTCTTGCCGCCCGATAAACAGGAAGAACAGCCAGTCCTCCCAGAATACAGGAAATGATGATACAGAACTGCAAACTTCCTCCACTGAGCAGAAGAAGAACTGCCAGATAAAGCGGATAGCCCGGAGTTCGTATCAGAGCCGCTTGTCCGGATCCGGGACCTGTGCTGAATGTTCCGTCATGCGCCAGAGAAAAAGCCGGCCCGAGGTATGTGGCTGAATCGGGTCGACACAGAAGATCTGGATTCATAAGCCCGGGAATGCTGTAGAGCAGGCGGATTGCAACTGCGGCAAAAACCAGTAGAAGGATAGCCCGTTCCGCTTTCAGCGCAGATTTTTGAACTTTGGCGAGATCTGGAATCTGCTCCAGACTAGCCCGGATGTCTTTTAAAGGATGCCATTTCCATTTCAGACAGGTCCATAGGCTTTGAATGCCATCCTTCCAGCGGATTTTTTTCCCTTCCTTCTTTTTCCGGGGATGATATGCAATGGGCACTTCATAAATTTCAAATCCCAGCCTCAGTATTTTGGCGGTGATTTCGCATTCCCAGTCAAACCTGTTTCCCTGAAATGGAAGATTTCGGATCAGATCTCCTCGAAATGCCTTGTAACAGGTCGGTTCATCTGTGAGTTCCGCATGGAACAGAAGATCGATACAGAATGTCAGACTCAGGGCCCCCAGATAAAAAATGGGAGAGGAGTGAAGGCGGTTTTTCCCCGATTCCTGCCGGGATCCGTAAACGGCAGCATATTTTCCCTGCAGAATTGGTTCAATACATTGAAAATAATCCTGAGGGTCATATTCCAGATCTGCATCCTGAATTATGACAACATCTCCATGAGAGTGCCGTATGCCCGTCCGGACCGCGCTGCCTTTGCCCTGATTGGACTGCGTGAAGACCTGCGGCCTGATTTTCAGCGTTTCACTGAATTCTTCCATCCATTTCTGAATGATTTCAGAAGTCCCGTCTGTGGATCCGTCATTTACGACAATGATTTCTTTGCAGATATCGGGCAGGGAGGTCTGTCGAACCTGTTCCAGAAGTTTATAAAGTGTAGCTTCCTCATTGAAGACCGGAATAATGATCGAGAGAACTTTTTCTTCAGCAAGAAGATCCTTTTTCTCCTATCCTTCCTGAGCAGACAACAATTCAGAGGTCGTCTGCATAGGGGCACGGCAGGTGCCTGCAGATTTTTTTGTTCCCGGGAAAACAGCCGGATTTTCAGTAGAAACGTTCACGTTCAGCAGTTCTTTCCTGAATGGTTGCAAAAGCGGCGCCGTCGGGGAAAACCGGTTCCGGTACCGTAATGATACTATGATGCTTCCGGAATCTTTTTCAATGAATTCGTGTAAATTATGGATAAGTTTTTTTCTGCCTGACCTCGCAGGTATGTCTGAAACCTTCAGAAAAGGTGGCAGGACTTCCTGGATTTTTTCCTGCTGAAACGTTCTTTTCCGGAAAGAAATGTTCCAGTCAGACCTTAAATACCTGAGAGTTGCATGTTTTTATGTCTCCCAAATGGAGCAGAACAGTACTTCCTGTGTATCGGCAGAACAGGAATCCGGGAAAATGAAAACGGCATCCCGGATTTTTTTAATTCAGGATGCCGCAAACATCTTAAACAAAAAGTTTATGCAAGGTCATGAAAAAAATTACATGGCTTCTGGTATTTGAATGGTCAAGGCCCGAAGACCGTCGGAGAGAATGTCGCGGACCGCAAAGCATAATGCAAGACGTGCTGTCCTCACATTTTCATCTTCTGCATTAAGAACTTGCTTTTCTCTGTAGAAACGGTTGAAGCATTTTGCAAGATCCAGAAGATACGCAACTAGGACTGAACAGTCCATTTTTTCTGCGGAACTGCGGAGTGCTGTCTGGTAACGGAGGGCCATCACTGCAATCTCTTTTTCTTCCGGAGAATCCAGAAGAGACCAGTCGACTTTTTCTGGCGCTGCGTCAATTCCGCGCTCCTGCGCCTTTCGGGCAATGGAATTGATCCGGGCACAGACATACTGGACATACGGACCGGTATCACCTTCAAATTTCAAAGATGCCTGGGGATCGAACATAATGGTGGTTTTAGGATTGAATTTCAGAAGCATGAATTTCAATGCACCCATTCCAATAATTTCAGAGCGTTTTTCCAGGTCTTCCGGGATTTCAGCTGTATCGCCCAGGCGTTCCAGAGTGGCCTTTTTTGCCAGTTCATGCATTTCGTCAAAAAGATCATCGGCGTCTACAACTGTACCTTCCCGGCTTTTCATTTTGCCGGAGGGGAGGTTTACCATGCCATAGGAGAGATGGTACAGACTGTCTGCCCATGGACAGCCCATTTTTTTCAGAATGGTGAAAAGCATCTGGAAATGCAGAATCTGTTCATCGCCCACGACCCAGATCATGACATCCGGATTATGCTCTTTGTGCTTCAGAAGAGTGGTTCCAATATCCTGCGTAATATACACACTGGTTCCGTCTTTGCGCAGAAGCACTTTTGTTCCGAGTTTGCCAAGGTCTGCAATGACGGCGCCATCCTCCCTGCGGGAGAAAATACCTTTTGCAAGGTTTTCGGAGACCGTTTCCTTGCCCAGAAGATAGGTGTTACTTTCCAGATAGGTTTTGTCAAAGTGAACGCCCATGCGTTCATAGGTCTGTTGGAATCCTTTGAAGACCCAGCTGTTCATGGTTTTCCAGAGGGAGACGGTTTCAGGATCGCCGTTTTCCCAGTCCCGGAGCATTTTCTGAGCGGCCTGTCCGATTTCTGTTTCCAGGAAAAGTTCGTCGGACGATTGATCTGCAAGTTCAGGTCTAGCTTCCTTGAGCTGTTTAATTTCTTCAGACAGCATTTTGTTGAAGAGCACGTAAAAGTCTCCCACAAAATGATCTCCTTTTTTCCCTGCCTGTTCCGGAGTGATTCCGTTTCCGCAGCGTTTATAGGCCAGCATGGATTTGCAGATGTGAATACCCCGGTCATTGACCAGGTTTACAGGAATGACCTGATGACCGGCGCGCTGCATTACAGAAACCAGCGACATGCCCAGAACGTTGTTGCGTACATGTCCAAGATGCTGCGGTTTATTGGTGTTCGGGGCGGAATACTCCACCAGAATGCGTTTTCTCTGGTTTTCCGGAAGAACGGCATCCTTCATAAGTCGATCCATATTTGCGATGGAATCGCGGAACAGCGCCTGAGGTTTCAGGCTTACATTTACAAAGGCTTTGACTTTAGATACGGCTTGCACATCTTCGTTATTCTGAAGAATGTCTGCTGCTTCCTGGGCGAGCACATCAGGAGCGCATCCGAAATTGCGGGCAAAACGGAAGCAGTTGACCGTGATATCCCCATCCATGCCGGCGGGACACATTTCCCACGGAATGGCAAAATCGGACGCAAGTTTTGCTTGAGGATGTTTTTCAGAGAGAGCCTTTTTCAGTTGTTCTAAGCATTTCAAATTCATAATTCATCCAGTCCCGTAATTTCGGGCGCTTCTATCATCCGGCGGTAAAAGTTACAAGGTGGTTTTGATTACTGTGGTGGTGATGCCGGGAACCACTACAATGGAATAGCTGCCGAAACAGGCAGGAATCAAAACCGAATGGCCAAAAGGTACTTCTGTACGGAAGTGATCATTTTCAACAGCAATAGGCGCATTGACTGCAGTAAGAATATGACAGCTGCGGGTCGTTTCTGTGTTGTCTCGCCAGGGTTCCACGAGTTTCAGATCATCGCAGTGGAAATTCAGACAGCGGTTAGTCAGCGGATATTTTCTGTTGTGATCGGTAATATTGGTTGCTCCGGAGACTCGGGAGGCTGTTCGGTCCATAAAGTCCATGCACAGCGTAGCCTCTTTGATATGGAGCGGGCGCATTTTCCCGGTGACAGGATCAATCCGCCCCCAGTCAGTTACACGATAAGTTGTGTCGCTGTTGGACTGGATTTCCAGCAGCAGATTGCCTGCCCCGATGGAATGGATGCGTCCTGCATTGATAAAGTAAGCGTCTCCCGGGATGCCATCGAATGTCTGGAGAAGGTTTTCCACATCCGGAGAATATAAAAGATCCAGGAACTGTTGTTTTGTGGCAGAACTTTTCAGCCCTGCATAAATTTTAGAATGGGCATCCGTGTCAATAAGGTACCACATTTCTGATTTGGGTTCGGCATTATTCCTGAGCTTCTAGGCGGATTCTTTTCCCGGATGTACTTGAAGAGACAGCTGTTTGCCTGCATCGATGATTTTTACAATGATCGGGAAACGCGACTCTCTGAATTGTGCACCGACAAAGTCCTGTCCGAAAACCTGAACCAGTCTGTGAATGGACGTCCCTGCAAGAGGTCCGTTAATGACCGTGCTTTCGAGTCCGGGACGGTCACAGATATCCCAGGCTTCTCCAATGGGGCCGGCATCCAGAGGAAGCTCCCGGTTCAGCACGGAACTGAGTTTGGTTCCTCCCCAGAGGACTTCCTTGTAAAAAGGTTCAAAAAGCAGGGGGTACAATTCCTCCCGCTCCATTTGCTGTGTAGCCATATTGCATCCTGTTTCAGGGTTATATCTTTCTGAGACAATATATAACGGAATCATGAGATTTACAGCTTCTGTATTTGAAAATACAAAAAATTTCAGAAAAAAAGCATTTCGTAAAAAAGCAGGATTAGTTTTTCTCCCGTGAAAATCTTGTCTTTCATGCGTAAGATTTTCGCAGCTTTGCGGGAGGAATCTTGTAAGGAAAAAGGCGTTTTCTGCGTTCCTGCGGAACTTCGGAGAGAAAAAGCTGAATTTACTTTTGAGTACAGACGAAAGACAGGATTCCCTTCCGGGGACAATATTAAAACTGGGATTTATTTTCAAATGGATTTATGCAGATCATTTTTTTGAATGAAAGGGCGGCTGAATACCTTTCTAAAAGCAAAGTTTTCTTTTTTTTGAATGTTGCTCCCGTGCGAGAATGACTGCATAATGAATGGAAAAGGGAAGGGTGCGGCTGTTTTGTTTCACTAACCGGAAGAAGGTTTGGATAGAGAAGGGGCAGAAAGAAAGAGATCCTTGTGCGAAGATGACTGCCGTCTATGCCGGAAGAAAGGTTTGGATAGAGAAGAGGCAGGAAGAACGCGGTCCTTGTGTGAAGAAGATCGAGTCTCTGGTAAAATACTTTAAAAAATGGAATTCTGCGAAACAGAGAAGTTCCGGCAGTTTTCTGTTTCGCAGAATGGATATAGTCTTCAGAAGCGCTGAAAAAAAAGACTGATTCGGGATTATTTTCCGTGGGACAAAATTTTTGCTTTATAAACGGCCCCCCTCCAATTAAAGCTGTTCCGAAAGCTTGTCTGGATCTTTGTAAATAATCAGTTTTCTGCGCTCGGGCCTGCTTTTTTTCATGGCCTTTTCAAGACGTTTCTGGTAAAAACGGTATAAAACCTACTGACTGCGTGTCCGTTCTCTGGCAGGAGTCGGTTTTGCCTCATCGGTCCGGGAATAACGATTGAACCCTGTCATTCGTCTGCCTTTTCTCCGGTCGGAAAGCGCTGTACGAAGAATGAAATCGAGCTCTTCCTGGAGATTTTTGCGGTCCACAGGAAACAGAATCTCAATTCTGCGGTCCAGATTGCGGGGCATGATATCCGCACTGCCGACAAAGTATTCCGGAGCTCCGTTGTTGCGGAAATAGTAAATACGGGAGTGTTCGAGAAAACGGTCCAGAATACTCACAATGGTGATGCGTTTTGCTGCATCTGAACGAAGCGCAAAGGGATTCAGACCACAGATGCCCCGTACGACCAGTTCAATTTTAACATGGCGTTCAGCCGCTTTGTACAAGTGTTCAATGATTTCATAATCAATGATGGAATTGCATTTCATGCGGATATGCCCGGGATTTTCCTGGCTGGAGAGCGAGGCTTCACGGTCAATGAGATAAATCAGACGTTCCCGCAGGTTAAATGGAGCTACAATAAGCTTATTCCAGAGCGGAGGATCGGAGAATCCTGTAATGACATTGAAGAGTCCGGCTACATCCTCAGCCAGAATCTTGTCATCGGAAAAGAAGCCGAGATCGGTATATTGTCTGGCTGTTTTGTCATTGTAGTTGCCCGTGGCCAGATGAACATATCGACGGATTCCGTCCTCTTCCCTGCGCACAATCAGAAGCGCCTTGCAGTGAACCTTCAGCCCGGCAATGCCGTAGACTACATGAGCACCTGCTTCAGCAAGATCCCGTGCATGGCGAATGTTGTGCTCTTCATCGAAACGGGCTTTGATTTCGAAAAGTACTGTAACTTGTTTCCCGTTCCGGGCGGCCCGGATCAGGGCCTGGACAACCGGAGAATTGCCGCTGACTCTGTAAAGAGTCTGCTTGATGGCCAGGACATTCGGATCTTCCGCAGCCTGCTCCATAAGCTTGATGACAGGATCAAATGACTCATAAGGCAGATGAATCATAAAGCGACCGTTTTCACGAATGTGTTCAAACATGCTCTTTTTCTCCAAGCAGTATATGCTCTGGAGCGGAGGCATGGGCGGATCTTTCAAGTCAGGTTTGGAATCAATGGATGCAAGTTCAAAGAGGCTTTTCAGATTCAGCAGTCCATGAATGGAATAGATTTGCTCTTTTGCGACCTGCAGTTTTTCAGAAAGCCAGCTGCAGGATCGCCGGGTCATGCCTGAAGATATTTCAAGGCGGATGACCTGTCGATGAGTTTTTTTCTGCAAAGTTTCCTGCATTTCAGTCAGAAGATCGGCTACAGAATCATCTTCAATGGAAAAGTCCATGTCTCTTGTAATTCGGAACGGGGAGCATTCAAGAACCGGATATCCGCTGAAAAGTGTACTTAGATTGTGTGCTATGATTTCTTCTGCCGGCAGAAACAGTTTAGAGCCGGAGCCATCCTCCATTGGAAGAAAACGCGGAATCACTTTGGGTACTTCAATAACGGCAAAGCGTTCCTGATCAGCCTTCTTGTGGTCCTGAAGACGCACCAGAAGTTCCAGTTCCAGATTCGGCAGTAGCGGAAAGGGATGTGATGTGTCAATGCCGATCGGTGTGAGAACGGGCAGTATATTGTGTTCAAAATATTCTTCCGCCTGGACCTGCAGCGCTGCGGGCAGATCAGCCCAGGAGACAATCCTGATTCCGTGCTCTGCGAGTGCAGGAAGAACTTCTGAATAGAGACAGCGGTACTGACGTGTGACCAGTGAACGAATTTTTCCAGTCAGTTCATTGAGCAGATCCAGAGGCAGAAAGGTATAGTCTTTGTACAGTTTTCTTGGAACGAGTCTGGGCTGACGATTGATTCCTGCAATCCGGACCATGAAGAATTCATCCAGATTGCTGCTGAAGATAGCCAGAAACTTCAGTCGTTCCAGCAGCGGATTGGCTTCGTCCATGGCCTCTTCCAGTACACGGGTGTTGAACTCAAGCCAGCTGACATCCCGGTTTACGAATATTTCCTGTTCTTGTTTGGCTTTTTCCGGTTTGGTTCTCATAGTGTATCCTGATCCTGATAAATATAATTGGGGACTGTTTTGAGGGACTTTTCACTTACCTGTTACTTGAACAGCAGCGGAACGGCAAAAACCCGGCTGAAACATTCCTGCACGCTTTCATCGGGGAACAGATCCTGCAGGGATGCATACTGGCTGCTGCTGAGAATGACTTTATCCGGACGCCATGAGATTTTCAGCTTGTCCGGACTGGCATTTCCCTGAGCCAGTGCACAGGCAATGCGCAGAATCGCGGAAAGTTTCAATACCCGTGTACGGTTGTCCGGTGTCAATGCGGCAAATTCTGCATGCTGAAGGCCCGGAAAGGATTTTCGGTGATACCGTGCAGTTAAAGCTGCCACTTTTCGGTCGGAATCCACAATCCCGGGTATTTCCGTGTTGCTGATGATGTAGAATGAATGCTTATGATAAGCCTGATTGTTGATGAACATTCCGGATTTATGCAGAAGCGCAGCAATGCGCAGAAGAATTAGATCCTCATTCTTCAGTCCGTGAAGCGGGATCAGCTGCCGGAAGAGCTTTTCCGCCAGCGACCAGGTCAATTCTCCATATGCGGCATCCGTATGGTATTTTTCTGCTGTGGTTTTAATGATATTTTCAATCTGCTGTGCAAAACGGTCCTTGCTTCCGGTCAGTCCCTGAATGAAGTCCTGCATCAGCACATCCTTTGTGGAAATCATGGGAACCAGCAGTTTCTGGGCTCCTGTAATGCGGAAGAGATTGCTGATGATCAAGGCACAGGGAATGACCGCTTCTGAAAGATCTTTTTCCATGCCGTAACGGCTGCTGATATCCTCAAAGGTGAGATCCGTAAGATGTTTCATCAGAAGATCGAAGTCTGAGGCGGAAAGTTCTGCGGTTCTGCTTTTGGAGAAATCTTTTCCGGACAATGCCAGAAGAGACCTCACAGAAGAACCCATGGCTATGAGCAGGCGTGAATGAACTCTTTCTGCCAGATTCTGGATCTCACTGAATGATTTATTGACAATGGGGGTCAGATATTTGCGGACCCCGGAAGCGGACATGGTGTCCGGCATGAGCTCCAGTACACGGAGGGTTCCGATTTTAATGGTTTCAGTGAAGTGAAGTTTTCCACTGTCATAGGCACTGACCTGGCAGGCGCCTGTGCCGATATTGGCAATGAGGGCATTGCCGGAGGAGAAACGGTATTTTGCCGGAACGGTGTCCATAACAGTAAAATAGTCAAGTCTGGCTTCGTCGGATCCCTCAAAGATTGTAACACGGATGCCGGTGGCATGATAGATCCGTTCCAGAAGAATATCTGAATTGGATGCCTCCCGGGCGGCGCTTGTAGCAATGGCACGGTATTGTGTAATGCCGTATTCATCCATTTTGGAACGGAAATTTTTAAAGATATCACAGAGCATGCGGATGACGGCATTGCTGATTTTACCATGTCGGAATACGCTGGATCCCAGCGGAACAGCTACTTCCAGATCTTCCAGCGGACTGGTTTTGCCGGAAATGGTTTCATATTCAGCAATAAGCATCCGAACGGAATGGGCGCCAAGGTCAATCGTGGCGGCAAGAGCTTTCTGCGGGTATTTTTTTTGCGGACAAGATGTTTTCATGGATGACGAAAGAACCGAATTCATATTTTTCCTTTGTTTCTGGCATAGACGGTGGCCCCAACGGCTACGGCATTGTCGCCGAGCTTTGCAAAACGGATGCCCACCTTGGCGGGATCGAGTCCGAAGAGATGGGCGTCGAAACTGCGTTTGAATGCAGGATACATTTCAGTGCCCAGCTCTTCTATGACTCCACCTCCTAGAATGATGCAGTCCGGCGCTACAATGGCTGATGCTGAAGCGGCTGCAACCCCCAGCATGTAAGCTCCGTCATTAACAACGCGCCGGACACTGGCATCCCCGGCAAAATAGGCTTTGGCCAGCTGCTTGCTTTTGATATTCTTGCTGCAGATATTGAATTTATCGGGAGGCAGGAGAGTGTGCTGGCCCTTTTTGAAGATTTCTTTTTTCAGAGCTTTGACAAAGGCGATTTTGCTGCAGTAAGCCTCTGCGCATCCACGGTGGCCGCATCCGCAGCGGCGTCCGCCCTTCCGGATAATGGCGTGTCCGAATTCCCCTGCCAGACCGGAGTTGCCGCAGTGAAGATGACCGTTGATGATGATGCCGCCGCCGAGACCTGTGCCGACGTAATAGCCAATCACGGTTTTAAATCCCTGTGCAGCTCCGTAAACATATTCGCCAAGAGTGCCAAGATTGCCGTCGTTGTTCATATATACTTCACGGCCGAAGAGTTTGTGGAAGGTGTTTTTAAGAGAAAAATTTTTCCAGCCGAGGTTGGTGGCGTGAAGACAGTCTCCTGTTTCCGGATCGACCGGTGCGGGGATGGCAACGCCTACTGGCTGAATGTCATCCAGAGAAACGCCGATTTGCGAGGCGGCGGTTTTGCCGAGCTCAAGAATATCTGAAGCGATTTTTTCCGGGCCTGCGCCGTTGTCTGTTGCGTTTTTGGCTTCAGAGAGAATTTTGCCGGAAGCGTCTGTGATGACTGCATAAATTTTGGTTCCGCCTAAGTCAATGCCGAGAGCCAGTCCGTTGTCTGCCATTTTGTGAGTCCTCCAGGGATAATCTGAATGTGCGGATAGAAGAATGTGTGTTCATACGTATTTTCTTTTCAAATGAAACTCTAGCTTTTTTCTTTGTAAAATGCAAATTCTTTTTACTCGGAACCGTGTGATTTAACGGATTTTTCATGCCCCGGGGAGCAAGATGGAATTGTCTGTGCTCTTTTCCGGAAAGGCCATCTGCAGCAGTCCGGATGAATTGGTCCTTCTGACATGATTCGAGCGTTCAGAACTGACGGTGAAAACCTTGCCGGGATACAGATGCTGTCGAGATCTGGGCTCAGAACTGACTGTGAACGCATTGTCGAGCGCTCTGAAGCTGCCGGCAGACTGAGATGCAATTCTGCGGCATGTCCGTTCAGATATTTATTTTCATCTGAAAAAACGGGAGAGCCGTCGAAACGGTTCTCCCGAAAACATGCGGAATGGAGAAGGTTGCAGCAGCAAGGAATATAGTTTCCTGAGAAATTCAATATTCCGTTTACAGCACACATTCCTTTTTCAGGCACATGACCTGATAGACTCCATCCACTGATTTGGTTCCTTCTGTAACATGTTCAAAGCCGGGGAATTCACGATCCCAGGATTCCAGCGCTTTGAGGTACTTGATCTGCGGACTGTTTTCATCGCCGAAGACTTCTCCGGACATGAGCATGGGAATGCCGGGAGGATAGGGAATGATAGAGTTTGCACTGACACGTCCTGCCAGCTTGGAAGAAGGCACGAATTCAACTTCATTCCTGACAATCTTCTAGTATGCGTCATGGGGCGATACCACGGGTTTTGGAATGGAGGAAAAGGCTGCATTGAGAAGTTCACCCGGTTGATTTTCACGAATATATCCAAACATGCGTTCCCCAAGATCTTTCAAGCCGCACTTACCGTAATAAGCGGGATATTTTTCTGCAAGATCCGGGAAAATTTCGGAGATTGGAGTATTTTCCTGATAGTGTTTGCGGAAATTCAGCAGAACATTGACCAGTGTTCCCCATTTGCCCTTGGTAATGCCCATGGAGAACAGGAACATAATCTGGAAGTCTGTTGTCCGGGTCGGTACAATGCCGTGCTGATACAGGTAACTTGTCACGAGAGCGGCAGGAACGCCATGATCGGCAATTTTTCCGTTGACATCCATTCCCGGTGCAAGAATACTGACTTTGATAGGATCCAGCATGACCCAGTTTTCCTCCCCGAGATCTTTGAAGCCATGCCATTCATCCCCGTCTTCAATACGCCAGCAGCGCTGGTCATGGATCAGCAGATCTCTGGGGGCGTCTTTGAAATCATAAGTCTTGCCGGTTTTGTGGTCAGTGACCTTTTCTGCGTTCCAGGGCTTGAAGAACCAGGAACCTTTTTTCTGGGCTTCATCGTAGAGTTTTGCCATGGTTTGACGGAAGTCCACAGCTTCTTCTATGACTTCTGTGGTGAGGGATTCGCCGCTGCGGTACATCATCATGCTGGAAATGTCGTTGGATGCACAGATGGCGTAGAGCGGGGAGGTCGTGGAATGAAGCATGTAAGCCTGATTGAAACGGTCGAAATCAATAGCGCCTTTCCCATTGCGTACGTGAATGTAGGAGGCCTGCGACAGGGCATTCAGCAGTTTGTGCGTGGAATGGGTGGCAAATACTGTGGGACCCTGATGACGGGCTGGATCTCCCCGCATGACGTAATGGTCTTCGTACATGGGATTGAAACGGGCATATCCGTACCAGGCTTCATCGCAGTGGATGCGGTCACAGCTTTCCGCAAGAATTTTTTCCACTTTCGCGGAATTGTAGCAGAGGCCGTCATAGGTGCAGTTGGTGAAGACGGAATAAACAGGTTTGCCGTCGTTATGTTTCAGAGGAAGGTCCTGAATTTTCTTGGCAATAGCGTCTTTTGTCATTTCCGACTTCCGGATGGGGCCGATAATGCCGTAGCTGTTGCGGGTGGGGATCATGTATACGGGAACAGCGCCTGTAAGAATCAAACCTTCTTCGATGGACTTGTGGCAGTTGCGGTCGCAGATCACAAGATCATTTTCTGCAATACAGGCCTGCATGATGGTCCGGTTGGAGCCGGACGTGCCCACAACAATGGAGTAGGACTGGTGAGCACCGAAAACTTTTGCTGCAAATTTTTCGCTTTCCCCGAATGCTCCTTCATGATCCAGCAGAGATCCGATGGAACTGCGTTCGATACCGGTATCGGTGCGGAAGAGATTTTCCCCATAGAAATCAAAGAATTTCTTGCCGGCGGGCGTCTTGGTGAATCCGATACCGCCTTGATGACCGGGGGCAGCCCAGGAATATTCATGATTGTGTTCATTGTATTCCCAAATGGCTTTCATGAGGGGGGGAAGAAGGGTTTCACGGAAGCGGATAATAGCGCCTTCAATGCGTCCGGCAATGAATTCCGGACTGTCTTCAAAAATCCATACGAACTCATTGGCCAGTTCCATGAGTGCAAAGGATATGTGTTCCGAGGTACTTTCCCGGTCGGCCCGCAGAAAGACTGGACCGGATGCCTGGCGTTCCCGGATTTTTCGCAGCAGCTGGACTTCAGAATGTTCTCCCTTGTGGTCCTGGTTCATGCTGCTTGCCACCAGAATGGCATCGAGATCCATATTGGTTTCAATGAGCGGTTTTGCTTCCAGACTGCAGGCAGCACGGATTACCTGAATATGACGATTTTCCAGCGATTGTGCCACACGGTCAATGGCTCTTTCCATGATTTTGCTGGCATCACTTTCAGAATCTCCAACAATGAGCACTTGTCTGGACTCGAGTTCATTATTCATGAATAAGATCTCCTGTAAAAATAGTTTCTGTTCAGCTGTTTTTTTGAATCGGTTGCATCTGAAAAACAGCACACTGTCCCGGGGAAAGAAGAAGGAGAATCCGGCGAGTTCCAGAAACCCGGGGACACTTGCGGGCTTGAGGCCCGAATTCCCTTCTGTTTCTTCTGTTTTTAACGGAATATGCCGAGAGAGGATTGAAACCGGACCGGCAGGAAAAAAGTCTGCGTCGAAAACGTTTCAGACGCATCCCGTTACTTTCTCTGAACGGCACTTAAAGTTGATTTGATTCACAGAAAATTTCGTGATGTTTTTTCAACATTTCCAGAATCAAATTTCTTACAGCTTGACTTTATCTGTAGCAAACAGCACAATTGCAATAACTGCTACAATGACGATGCAGATCGCTCCGGCAAGCTCCATTTTAGTGAAATACTTCTGATTCGTCTGGCCGGCCGGATGATCTGCGGATGCGGCATTTTCCTTCTGTGCCTGGAAGCTATCATGTCTTGCCCAGATATACACAGGAATGCCGATCATCAGGAAAATAAAAGCCATCAGCAGGTAAGTGAGTCCGGCTGCATAAATCATCCACAAGGCATAAATGCTTCCTGCAAAACCACAGAAAGCCGCAAATTTTTCCCGGACCGGAAGATTCTGCGGATACTCCTTGCGCAGACAGATTTTCCACAAATAGGCTGTACAGGCAAGGTAAGGCGGAAGAATCATTACGGTTGTTACAGACAGCATTGTATTCCAGGCATTGTTTGCAAAATAAACCAGAATCATTGTCAGCTGCATAATTCCGCTGGTAACCCACAGGGATACACTGGGGCTTTCATTTTTATTTTCCCGGCAGAAAATTTTGGGGAAGGTTCCGTCCTGCGCCGCAGCATACGGGATCTGGGCGATCATGATTGTGAGAGCGAGCCAGCTGGTCAGCAGTGCCACCACCACGCCCAGATTCATGACCCATCCACCCCAGGTTCCTTTGACGACATCGGCCAGAAGCGGAGCCGTGGAAGGATTTTCCAGACCGGCCAGTGTGCTCTGAGGCATACGCCCATAGGGGAGCAGGGAAAGAAGCACGTAGATGACAAGACAACCTATGAATCCCAGAATGGTGGCTGTTCCTACATCTTTGGCGCTTCTTGCTTTCGCAGAAATCACAACGGCGCCTTCGATACCGATGAAGGCCCATAAGGTAACAAGCATAGTGGATTTGATTTGTCCGAGAACGCTTCCCAGCGGTTTCAGGTGTTCCGATGGAATTGTCTGTGCACCCCAGAAATCCGTGGTGAACATTTTGAATTTGAATACAAAAATCATGATAACGATAAAGAGCAGCAACGGAATGAGTTTGAAGATGGTTCCCGCCACGTTTAAGAAGGCTGCCTGTTTGACGCCACGCAGCACTGCCCAGTTCATGACCCAGATGACAATGGAGCCGCCGATAATAGACCAGATGTTGTTGCCGTCGGTGAACACGCCGGGGAAGAAGTAATCAAGTGCATCCATCAGCAGAACGGCGTATGCAACATTGCCAAAGATATTGCACAGCCAGTAGGCCCAGGCCATTTGAAAGCCGGCAAAACGTCCGAATCCCAAACGAGCATAAGCATAGATGCCGGTGGTCGCATCGGGTCTTGCGGAGGAGAGAATGCGGAAGGTGTTTGCAATGAAAAACATTCCGAGTCCTGTAATGATCCATGCCAGGATCACGGCTCCTGCCGAGGCACCCTGCGCCATATTTTGCGGCAGACTGAAAATGCCTCCACCAATCATGGCGCTGATCACAATGGCGACCAGCGGAATGACACCAAGTTTTTTGTTTGGATCTGTCATAAAAAGTCCCTTCTTTCTTTTTCCGGTTATGGTATTGATTCAAATCTCATATGAGAAAAAAAAGACGTTGGATGATGAACCTGACGGTGCGGGAGAAGTTGAGGAAGAAAACATTCCTGACCGTATTTCAACGGGCTACTACACCTGAGAAAATGCTATCTGTTGAATGCATAAAATTTTGGGGTATGAAAATCGCAGAGTTTCCGTAGGGATGCAAATATTTTTTGATGCAGAAACAACTTCATATTCATACCAGTTCTCCCTGAATGCGTACATCCCTTGTTTTCCTGTGTGGAAGACTTGGGACTTACTTGGGGCCTGAAAAACTGAAAAATAAAACGGTCAAAGTAAAGCAAAGGCTGAATAGAATAAAGGCATTGAAATTCTTTTGTTTCAGGAAGTATGAAAATACGATTCATTCAGCTACGCTGGATAAAAACGTTTTTTCAGAAGAAAATTCCTGAAATCTGACCTAAGGATAGTGCAAAGGTATTGAAATGTCAAGGATAAATTGAGTTGTAATAGATTAATTATCAATAAGATGTTATACGAATAAATATGCGTGCTGCAATTTTCCTGTATTTTATTTTGAACCTGAAAAAACTGCTAAAAATTTGTATGAATTCATCGGCTTTGTAAGGCCCAAAAGAATTGAAAATATTTTTGATTTATATTCCCTTCCTGTCCTGTTCCAGCCAGGAATGCTTGAAGAAATCACGTCAGGGACAGAACAAGAAAGCCGGAAACAGGAGCAAGGAAGAAACAGAAAGTCTTATAAGATCTGTGTAATTTTACAGGAAAGACGGACAGACGTTGCTGTTCTTTATCCTGATCGGGAGATAAACCTGCAGCATTTTCTGCAGGAGCGTTTTATGATGTTTCACAGAATGAAAAATCCACCTGTTCAAGCGGTGTGTTTTCCTGTCTTCATGCTCTGCACTATAAGTCGACCGAATCTATCATGATTGCGGTGTTCCATAAAATTCCAGAGCCTGTCAAACCGGGACCTGTGGAAGCTGCGCGGATAGAGGGGATTTTGTCTTCATGATATGGCTGAGTTTTAATCTCTTCCTGTGCTGGAGAGTCAGGTCTTTCCTGTTCCTGTCCGGTGGATGCTTCTGACTGAGGAACGGGCACTTCCGGCACACTGAAGTCGAAGCCTTCTCCGATCACAAAGGACTGTACTTTGGATGGATCCTGCGGATTCAGCTGGAAGATCAGGGCACGAAAATCCGGATTCTTTTCATGAAATTCCAGAGCGAATTCCGGTCCTGCCACAAAGATGGCGGTGGAGAGAACATCCGAATCCATCCCGGAGGGCGCTATGACTGTAACGGAAAGCATGTTTTCCACCGGATAGCCGGTTTTCGGATTGATGATATGGGAGTAACGTTTACCATTGATCATCAGGTAACGTTCGTAGCTGCCGCTGGTGGATATGGCTTCATTCTGCAGCGTTACAATGCCGCAGATGGAAGATGGATCACTGCTGAAAGGGTTGCGGATGCCTGCTGAATAGGGAGTCTCCCGAAGGCCCATGCGTGTGAATAGATTCCTGAACGAAAATGGTTGTCCCGCGGTTTGTTTAGGCGGTGGCGGTTCCGGGAGAGCCAGGGCATTGCCTCCGATATCAATAAAACCGCGTTCAAAGCCGAAACGCTGTTTCAGTTGTTTGGCGGCATAGTCCAGGGCATAGCCTTTGGCGATTCCGCCAAGATTGATGGACATGCCGTCGACGGTGAAGAAAACGGTGTGATTCTAGTCGTCAAAGCGGACTTTGTCCAATCCGACTTTCTTCAGGGCTTCGGATATCTCCTTTTCCGAAGGCAGCTCCTTGCGCTGTCTGCGGTAATCCCAGATCCGGGTCAGGGGGCCCACTGTAATATCGAAGGCTCCGTGGGAAAGACGGTGCATTTCCCGGGCCTTGGAAAGAACTTCCCAAAGTTGGTCACTGCAGTGGAACGGTTCTTTTGCGGCAGTGGCATTGAGCTTGGCCAGTTCGCTTTCCGGATTAAATATATTGAAGCGTTTTTCCACTTCCCGGATGGCATCCTGAATGCACAGGAAGGCTTCATTGAACTGATTCTCCTGCGGCAGATACAGTCGGGCTGTTGCAAGTGTGGACATGGTTGAAAAAAGGGTTGTCTGTGTATAGACGGTTTTGCCTTTTGCAAAAAAGGCCATGTAGACAACCAGAAGAATCAGGGAAAGCGAGACAACTTTCAGGATTCTGCGAACATAGGGATTTCTTAAGATTGTTGAATTCACAGTCGGAACTCCTTCTTTGATAGATCGATCCTTTTGGATTTCTTTGATTCTTTTCTTTTTGTCCTGCCTTGTTCATGCTTCTTTGCAAAATGTCCGGCAGGACAGTTTTCTGTCTTTTCTGCCTTATTATGCTCTCGGATGAAACCTGTGATGAACTTCCAGCAGCTGCCGTTCATCCACATGGGTATAAATCTGCGTTGTGCTGATATCGGCGTGCCCCAGCATTTCCTGAATAACACGCAGATCCGCACCATTTTCCAGCAGGTGGCTGGCAAAGGAATGACGCAGCGTATGCGGATGAATGTTTTTCTGTATGCCGGCAAGAAGCGCCGCTTCCTTGACGATGCCCCAGATACGCTCCCGGTCAAGACGTTTGCCATGACGGGAAAGGAAAACATACGCACTGGAGACATCTTTGAGCAACAGGGGTCTGGCCTGTTTGAGATAACGCTCCAGCAGATCCCTTGCAACACTGCCGACCGGGACGATACGTTCTTTGGAACCTTTTCCAAGCACTCGGACAGTCCCCTCATCGAAGTGAAGCATTCCCAGCTTTAGATCGGCGCACTCCGAAACCCGCAGTCCGCTGGAGTACAGCATTTCCAGAATACAGCGGTTCCTGAGAAGGAGCGGATCTTTTGCGTTGTCCGGATAGGCATCCAGAAGGCGGATGACTTCCTGACCGGAGAGATAATCCGGAAGAATGCGCCAGAGTTTAGGCGATTCCATGACATCCGTAATATTGGCCGGAATGATGCGTTCCCGTGCAAGATAACTGAAAAAGACTTTGATGGATACCAGACGTCTTGCCAGACTGCTGGTTTCCATGCCGCGGTTTTTCCGGGATTCCAGATAACGGAGAATGTGTTCGCGTTCGACTTGACGCAAATCAATAATCTTTTCATCGTCCCGCAGATATGTGATAAAGTCCAGCAGGTCGGAACGATAGGCCTTGACGGAGTTTTCTCCGAGCCCGCGTTCAATGGCGAGATATCCGCTGAAATGATTGAGAATCCGTTCCATGGTGTGGCTTCTGCCGGTTCCTTTCTCCGGACCGAAATGACTGGCTGGGTCATGGTCCGTATGAATTGTGCTGAAAAAGATTTTTGTCCGACGGATTTCTGAGCTTTTTTGTTTTTTCTTTTCCGCTTCCGAAAAAGAGTTCTTAAAAGCATGTAAATTGTTTCTGCCGGAACATCTCAGAAAGTTTCAAAGTCTTTCCGGATGAAAAGAGATCTGTTTCAGATGCCGGATTGAATATTTTCATCTCCGGACAGCTGATACTGTAGCTTTCAGGCGGAAAAATGCAAGACTTTTCGGCAGGGATTTTGCAGAAAACGGGGGAGGTTCAGGCGTTTTATGTAAGAGTATGGCCTTTCCAGTATTCTGAATGCAGGAAAAGTGAGGAACAAAAAGAAAAATCTGCTTTTCCCTTCAGAATTTTCCGAACAAGGTTCCGGAAGAAAGGTTGTTCCCTGCAGAAACAGGATTTCTGGCATGAGATTCTTTTTCTCTTGAAATGTTTGTCTGGTCATGTATGGTATTATTTCCCTGCAAAAAATCGTGTTGGAGGACAGGGAAAACACAGAAAAGGTTCTCTCTTCTGTCGGGTTCCTGTGTCTCGTTAGGGACAGTGCCGAAGTACGGGGGATCCGGAAAAAAGGCAGGAATGCCGCCCCGTACCGTCTGGTTCGGATTGTTTCAGGAAAGGAGCATTTCTTTAAAATGAAGGAAATGGATGAACTGGTGGAAATTATGCGTCGCCTGCGCAGCCCGGACGGATGTCCATGGGACCGGGAGCAGACGCATCGCTCTCTCATGAAAAATATGATGGAAGAAGCTGGAGAGTTTCTGGACGCCGCAGATGAAGACAATTCCGATGGCATGCTGGAGGAACTTGGGGATCTTCTGATGCATATAGCACTTCATTCCGTGATTGCCGAGGAAGAGGGACGTTTTACATTTCAGGATGTAGCCCGCCTGAGCGGTGAAAAAATGATCCGTCGTCATCCCCATGTATTTGGATCGGAGAAAGTGCACAATGCGTCAGATGTTCAGCAGCTGTGGGACCGGATTAAATCCGGAGAGTAGAGTCACTCCGGGCGCAAATCCATCCTGGATGGCATTCCCCGGCATTGTCCGGCGCTTCTGCGTGCGGAAAAAATTCAGAAGAAAGCGGCAGAGGCGGGTTTTGACTTCCCTTCCGCGGAGGATGCTTTGAATAAAGTGGAAGAAGAACTTCAGGAAGTCCGTGAAGCTTATAAAACCGGCAATGTGGAGAAAATCCGGGAGGAGCTGGGAGATCTGCTTTTTTCCATTGTGAATTTCAGCCGTATGACCTGTGCATGCCCGACAGAGGAGATTCTGGCGGAAGCCAATGGAAAGTTTCAGCGTCGTTTCCGCAGCATTGAGTCAGCCCTCGCAGAAAGACACATGGACTGGAAAGAGGCCGATGCAGAACTGCTGGATGAACTTTGGAAGGACGCTAAAGAAAAAGGACTGTGAAGAGATTTTTTTCTGAAAATTTGCTGTCCGGACAAACTTTGCTGCTGGAGGGAGGACTTTGCCAGTCAGGGGAGTTTTCTTGCTGGAGTCTGCGGAAATCAGGGCAGCATGAGTGGAAAGGGGTGGAGTTCCCCTTGCATTGCTCTCCGAATGGTCCGTGACAAGATATGTCTCTGACGGGGAAAAGGGGGGATTGTCCTGCCATCTGATGCTTTTTCTCTTTTCAGTGTACAAGATCAGACAGACGCATCTTTTCTCCAAGGTCTTCCGCCCAGACTTTCTGTGTATTGTTTTTCGTTTGGAGCGGATTCCCGGACAGAGCACAACAGGCAGACAGTTCCTCTTTTTTAGAATCTTTTTTTAAAAAAGCCTTTTCTGAAACTTGATTTTTACGAACGGAAAGTTATATTGAAATGCTTTACAAGCAGTTGATTTTCTGAAAACACAACAGAGTTTTTAACATAATTAACCTTTGGAGTTTACGATGTCAAAACATCCGAGCCTCAAAACGGCAAGTTAGATCCGCAAAAAAAGAAATGTTCTCAAAAGATTTGAGCGCGTGAACCTTCTCAAGGCCGATGGCCGCTGGAAAGATGGACAGAAAGTTCTCAGCGGACTTCCCAAAACCAAACCTATCGATTGATTGGTTCTTTTCTTTTTGCGTATTCCTGCGGGGAGTCCGCTTTTGCGGAAGTCCCCGCTTTTTTTTTATAACAGTTATGGCATTTTTCAGTTCGCATTTAGCTGAAAATCTGCCGCATTTTTGGAGTTCCCTGAAATGGCGAAGAATACCGTTATCCAGAAAATTCTTGCGAATCACCTCGTATCCGGCAGCGGGATCCCGGGAGAACCTGCCGCCATCCGCATTGATCAGACTCTGACACAGGACGCTACCGGCACCATGGCTTATCTTGAATTGGAGGCCATGGGCATAGACAAAGTTAAAACGGAACTTTCCGTTTCCTATGTGGACCACAACATGATGCAGAACGGCCCTGAAAACCGGAACGATCATTTGTATCTGCAAACGGTTGCCGCATCCAAAGGCGTAACCTTTTCCCGTCCGGGAAACGGCATTTGCCATCAGGTTCATCTGGAACGCTTCGGAGTGCCTGGTAAAACGCTTCTGGGGTCGGATTCCCATACTCCAACCGGTGGAGGAATCGGCATGATGGCCATCGGAGCCGGCGGCCTGGATGTGGCTCTGGCCATGGCGGGTCAGCCCTTCCGGCTGGCTTATCCGAAAATTATCGGTATCAAGCTGACAGGCCGTCTCCGTCCTTGGGTCGCGGCAAAGGATATTATCCTCAAGGTCCTGAGCATTCTTACAACCAAGGGCAATGTGGGGTGTATGGTGGAATATTTCGGAGAGGGCGTGGAGACTCTGACTGTTCCTCAGCGGGCAACTGTGACCAATATGGGAGCGGAATTGGGAGTAACCTGTTCTGTATTTCCTTCCGATGAGATGACACGTCGTTTCCTGGAAGCGCAGGGACGCGGCAATGTATGGGTTGAACTGAAAGCTGGTCCGGATGCGGAATATGACAAGGTTATTGAAATTGATCTGAATGCGTTGGAACCCATGGCTGCTTGTCCATCAAGTCCGGATAATGTACAGCCGGTACGTGAACTTCGCGGGAAAAAAGTCGGGCAGGTGATTATCGGTTCCTGCACCAACAGTTCCTTCCGCGATCTGACCATGGTGGCCTGCATGCTGAAGGGGCGCAAAGTTCATCCGGATGTTACGCTTGCCATTGCTCCGGGCAGCAAACAGGTGTTGGAAATGCTGGCCAGGGACGGGGCTTTGGCGGATATTATTGCAGCTGGAGCGCGTATCCTTGAGTGTGGATGCGGTCCGTGTATCGGTCAGGGTCAGAGTCCGGCTCAGGATACCATTACGGTGCGCACATTCAACCGTAATTTCCCGGGAAGAACGGGAACGAAAGGGGATCAGGCGTATCTGGTGAGCCCGGAAACAGCCGCTGCAATTGCTGTGACAGGAGAATTCTGCGATGGAGCCTCCCTGAATATGGCTTATCCGGAAATTCAGGAGCCTGATTCCTTCCTGGTGGATGATTCCATGATGATTCCTCCATGTGCCTGTGGAAAAGATGTGGAGATTATCCGCAAACCTACCATTGGAAAACCACCGGTGAATACGCCGTTGCCGGAGGCTCTGGATGGTGTGGTTGTGATTAAAACGCAGGACAAAACTTCCACAGACGACATTATGCCAGCTGGAATCCATCTGAAACACAGAAGCAATATTCCGGAATATGCAAAAGTGGTGTTTGAGCGGTTTAATGAGCCGGGAAAACCGACTTTTGCCCAGCGTGCGGCGGCGGTGCGCGATTCCGGCAGACATGGGGTGATTGTTGGACGTGACAGCTATGGACAAGGATCTTCCCGGGAACATGCGGCTATCTGTCCGATGTATCTGGGAGTGAAAGCCGTTATAGCCATGGCAATTGAGCGGATTCATGCGGCGAACCTGGTGAATTTCGGGATTATTCCGCTGACATTTGCAGACCGCGGAGATTATGACAAAATAGAGGTGGAAGATACTGTTCGTATCCCGAATCTGCGTAATGCCGTGCTCCAGAAAGAAATTACGGCAGAAGTTGTCAAGAAGGACGGACAGGTGATTCCTGTCCGCTTGAATTGCAATTTGTCTGATGAAGACCGCAAAATTATTCTGGCCGGAGGCCGGCTGAATTTGAAATAAGCGTTCATTTTTGCGGATTCTTTATTTTCAGCATACTGTTTCCATGCGGGAAAAGCTGCCTGTGACTTTGCTGAAAAAAAGAATGGAATGCGGCGAAATAAAAAACCGTTTCTCCTGTGAATGAAGAACATTCTCCATCCAGGGGAAACGGTTCTTTTTTTAGATGCTGCAGGCATTTTCCCGAGTTTCGGGAAAGAGCTGTTTCTACACAAAAATAATACAGAGGACTCTTTTATTTTGTTTCTTTTTCGTCGTTGAAAAGCCAGGTGGAAAGATAGCGTTCGCCGCAGTCAGGAAGAAGCACAACAATACATTTTCCTGCGTAGGAGGGTTTTTTGCTCAACTCCAGGGCCGCCCAGAGAGCCGCTCCTGAAGAGATTCCAATTAAAAGACCTTCTTCTCTGGCGGAAGCACGAGCTGTGTTTCCTGCATCTTCTGCGGTTACCGGAATGACTTGGTTGATAAGCTCGGTTTTCAGAATTTTGGGAATGAATCCGGCTCCAATGCCCTGCAGTTTATGGGGACCCGGCTTGCCGCCAGAAATGACTGCAGAACAATCCGGTTCAATGCCGATAATTTCAATTCCGGGCTTGTGCTCACGCAGACCTTCTGCTACACCTGTCAGGGTGCCTCCTGTGCCGATTCCGGCTACGAATACATCCACTTTCCCGTCTGTATCGTTCCAGATTTCCTGCGCGGTTGTTGCTTTATGACAGGCAGGATTGGATGGATTTTCGAACTGCTGGGGAATGAAAGATCCGGGATTTTCCTTTTGAAGTTCCAGAGCTTTCCGGATGGATCCGGCCATCCCCTGATCCCCCGGAGTGAGAACGATTTCGGCACCGTAAGCTGCCAGTAGTTTTCTGCGTTCAATGCTCATGGTTTCAGGCATCGTCAGGATCAGACGGTATCCCTTGACTGCTGCAGTCAAGGCAAGACCGATGCCTGTATTGCCGGAAGTGGGTTCTATAATCAGCTGTCCGGGTTTGAGAAGTCCGCGTTTTTCGGCATCTTCAATCATGGCAAATCCTACACGGTCCTTGACGCTGGATCCGGGATTGAAATATTCCACTTTGGCAAGGACTTCGGCTTTGCCGTGATTAAGTTTGCGGATGCGGACGAGGGGTGTTGATCCGATAAGTTCTGTTATGTTGTCTGCAATTCTGCTCATGAAACAATGCCTCCTGAACTGAGATGATTTTTCTTCCGGCGGAGCTGGCAGGATAAAAAGCACAGATAGGCCGGGTTTGTTGTTATATCGTTATGGGATGATTCTCCTGAAGACAATCAGACGGGGTAGATGGATTCGGATGAATGCAACTTTTCTGATTCTGCCTTCTTGCCATGGATAGGTCGAACCTTTTCCGGTAGGAACAGGTTTGACAGAAAGGTTCTATTGCCTGACAGTGTCGGAATCCTTCCTGAATACGCCGGGCTCTCGGTCCTGAAAGAATTTCGGAGAGAGACTGTTCATCAAGATTGCCAAGCCGCAGAATTCCTTCTGAATCGAGACAGCAGGGGACAACATCCCCATTCACAAG
>CASERY010000040.1 GCA_949290385.1 uncultured bacterium
CTTTATGAAAGAATTGACAGGCAGTGAAATCATCATCCCGGAATTCCATAATGTCATGGGCGCTCTCGGAGCAGCATGCCTCGCTAGACAGTTCACACAGCTTAAAGGCAAGCTGGACATCAGCAAAACCCAGTATGAGCCCACTCGCCAGAAGTCTACTGCCATGCGCGTGAACAGTACAAAAAAGGAATTCCTTTCACATAACAAATCCAAACCTCTGGTCTGGAGAAATCTCTTCTTCCCCACCGAGATTCTGAACGCATTCGGAGCTAGAATCCTGACACTGGAAACTTATGCAGCTCTCTTCGGCAGAAGTGTCAAACGCGTAAAATCCGCTCTCGACTGTGCAGCACGCAAAGGTTTTGACCAGCAAACCTGTTCTTTCCTGCGTGTTCTGGAGGGCATGCCGCTGGAGCAGCCTGCATTCGCAGTCTCTACCAGCCAGCCATGCCAGCAGGGTGAACGAATCTTTGCAGATTTGGCCAGAGATTATGGTTTTGAAAACAGATTCTTCTCACTGCATACCCCTATCAATATCAACTATGCCAACGCTGTCTCCCAGATTGCGGAAGGGCTTCAAACTGCCGTCGAGCTCATGGGGAAAGCCTTCGGCCATAAACTGGACCCGGATAAACTTGAAGAAGCCTGTGTTCTTTCCAATGAAGCAGCGGAATATTCCCGCAAATGCAATGAACTGCGCTGGACATCCCCCCCGCTGATCCGAGGATCCGAAGCAGTCTACAACGCCGTAATCTTCAGCCAGCTCTGGGGAACCCAGGAGCTCGTGGATATCCAGAAAACTTACTATGAAGAGCTTTTGATGAAAAAGGAATGGGCGGAAAAGCGTTATCATATTGAGGATACACACCGACTTCTATGGTTGCATTTGCCTCCGTTCTACGCATCTCATCATCTGGATTTTATCGAGACCACCTGCAATGCTCCCATTGTTTTTGAGGAAACAAACTTTGTGGGATGGGGACCGCTGAATCCTAAAGATCCGTTCCGCTCTCTGGCAAAAAAACTGTTGACCTCCGGATTCCTGGACCCGAAACTGCGTGTGAAATATGTCCGTGAAGTAGCTCAGAAAGCCAAACTTACAGGATGTATTCTGTACACACACGGATTCGGACGATGCAGTTTGGCCGACCGGCCATTTACAAAACTTCTCCGGGAGGAACTGGAAAAGATCGGACTGCCGCTGCTGATCCTTGAAGGAGACTGCATGGATGCATCTATTGATCCATGTTCTACCGTAACTAAAATTTCATCCTTCATTGAGGCTCTGAATTTTAAAAAGTACGGCAATCTCTTTGGAAAAACTCTTGGAGGTTTTTCTGCTCCGCTGGTTTAAACCCGGATAGCAGACAAACTCTTTGAACAATACAGCAATATTGATAAAGAATTCTGCGGTGCAGCTTATTGCAAAACTGTGGAGTCCTCAGAAACTTGTTATTAAATTCTCCTTCTTGAAATATTTCGAGAAGGAGTTTTTTTATTAGCAAACCAACATGTGAAATCTATTGGCAAAGGCTCTCCCTCCTGCAATCAATCTCTGGCCTTTTCATCCACGCTCAGGGAAAAATCTTTCCATCTAAAACAGCAAACACAAACGTCTTTTTGCCACAGCATTTACTTTCTGCTTCTTCCAAGGACATTTCCCGCCGGCATCCTCTCTCTATAAAAATGCAAAAACAAATATCCCTCTCTTTTTGGTAAAGTCCGACCTGAGAAATAACTGCATAATCCAGAAGGCTATTCTGTATTAAGAGTCTAAAAGTCTGATGGCTCTCTCAGTATTTTCCTCTCAGCAGTACAGTCTTATCTTTCCATCCCTCATCGGATTCAGTGAGAGTTCTTTTTCAGATCTTCAACTGCAAAGGGAAACGGATATAAATCCCATTGCATATTCATTTTTTATACTTCTTCTTTTTCTACGAGAAAGGCAGAAAAATCCAATATTGAAAAATCAAAAGACGATCAATACCTTCTAATTTTCTAAAAAAAATAAAAACCTCTGTAAGATCCGAATCAAAGTCCGGGTATGTATTTATAAATCCCCTGGGAAAAATCAGTATTGGAAATGACTGAAAAATCAAAAAATTCTGATTTTTTCTAAAAAAAGTGAAAAAATACTGTAAGATTCAAACCGATTTCCGGGTATATACCTATGAAACGCCATCAAAATAAACCACCCCAAAAACGGAAATGAAGTGATACTATGAACCTGACCGAAATCTCCGAAACAGCAGTAAAAAGAAAAAACCTGAAGAACAGAACATTTCTGAACAATCAGGATAATCTCAACACCTATATGTAGACAATCAAACAAATTCCGCTTCTTGATTCTGACCAGGAAAAAGAACTTGCCAACAGAATTCTTCACGGCGAAACCGAGGCAATCCGGGAAGAGGCACGGAATGAACTTATTTCAGCGAATCTGCGTCTTGTTGTAAAAATTGCCTACAGTTTTCTGGGCCTGGGTCTCAATCTGGCAGAACTGGTCTCGGAAGGAAACGCCGGACTTGTTCGCGCAGTCAGAGAATATGATCCATCCAAAGGCGCAAAATTCAGTTATTACGCATCCTGGTGGATAAAACTCTCCATGCGCCAGGCCGTAACAGACAGACAGGAAGCCATCCGACTCCCTCAGGAATTTGCTGTGCGCCAGCGGAAATACAAATAGGTCTATCTGCATTTCCGTGAGAAATTCATGCGGGATCCAACTGATTCAGAACTTGCTGAACTTTTAGGATGTTCCGAACGTGTTGCCCGCAATGTACGGCAGCGGAACATTTCCACAATCTCGCTGAACGACCACGTTTCTTCTGACGAAAGCAGCAAAGAACTGCTTAACCTGATTCCCGATGAGTCCAGCTAGAATCCAGATCAGGCCCTCTGTCAGCGTGAAGAACTTCAGTCTCTGAAAAAAGCCATTGAAGGCCTGACTTATGAAGAAAGGAAAATCCTGTCTATGCGATTCGGACTTGAGACAGGAGCTCCGCAGACCCTGGAACTGGTAAGCAGAGAACTTGGAAAAACCCGTGAGCGTGTTCGTCAGATTCAAATGCAGGCTATTTCAAAACTCAGAGGAAAACTTTCCGAAGGGCTGCATCATATCTGTTTCAGACCCTCCGGAAAAGTCTGGAAATCTGCATAACATTTGAACCATATAAATACAAAGGAGTTATTCATCTCTATGCTGACATATTACAGGGGATTCTTTTTTACAATTTTCTCTTTTTATTGTTGACTGGTTTATCTCCCTATTTTCCCCTCTCTCACCAAAAAGTAGAAAAGAATCCCCTGTTTTTTATAGAGAGTCTGTTTCCGTTTTGGAAAGACTCTCTATTTTTTATTTGTTCAATCTTTAAGAGCGATAAAAAATAAAGCTGATAAATATATGTATATTCCTTTTATCCTATCACGCATTCTTTTGTTCAATAATATCGAATTTGCACCGTTTAAGCAGGAAAGCAGAAAACATTCAAAGTGTAAGTTTCATGCAAAAATCTGCTGGTTTTTTCTCATCCTGCTGTTATATTATTCATCTCTGACATTTGACGGATTTATTCAAAAAATCAATTTCATATTCAGAGAAAGTTTCCAGTTCGTCTCATGAACAGATCCGCAAATTCATCAAACGCACTGAAAGTCCTGCAAAGGCACGAAAGATCAAGTAAAAACAGGAGATTTGCATCATGCCTGATTCTATGATTGTTTTATCCAGCATTCAATCTCTCACCTCCAGTGTGAAATCCATGCTGGAGTCTGCCGGGCAGTTTTTGACCCATATGCTTCTTTCCATTACAGAACACAGCAACCCGAATACCATGCTCATCACAGCCTTGATTATTATCGTTCTGACTGGACTGATCGGAGGCATTCTGGCTAAAAAATAGAAACAGCCTTTAATCCTGGGCTATATTCTTTCCGGTGTATTTGTAGGAATTGTCTACAAAGCCAGTTTCGGCGATGCGGCTAATATTTCTCTGGACTCCCTGGCCAATATCGGGGTGGCGCTTCTGCTCTTTTCCATGGGGCTTGAATTCTCCAAAAATGATATCCGGCCTATTTTTAAAATAGCAGTCTGGGGGACCTTTGCCCAGGTGGCTCTGACGCTTTGCGCAGGAACGTTTATCGCATGGATCCTGGGAAAAACCCTTGGAATTTTTGAACATTTTTCATCCATGATGCTTTTTGCAACCGCTTTTGTCTCCACCAGTACTGCAGTGATTTTGAAAACGCTCAGCAGTAAAAATCAAATGGGTACCCTGTCCAGCAAAGTCATGATCGGCATGTCCATTGTACAGGATTTGACCGTCATTCCTTTGATGCTCATTGTAGGAAAGCTCGGCAATCTCAGCTCCGGAACCGGAGCCGCACTGCGTCCTTTAATCCTGGGGGCCGTTTTCATGATCCTGATGATGACACTGGGGGCAAAGTGGGTACCGCGAATGCTTCAATCAGTGGCAAAGCTCAACTCCAAGGAACTCTTCATGCTGGCAGTTACCGGAATAGCTCTGGCCGCCGGATTTCTTTCAGACGCAATGCAGGTATCTTTCTCTTTCGGGGCCTTCCTGGCCGGTATTGTACTCAGTGACTCGGAATACGGGAAGAAGGCGCTTTCAGAATTAATGCCGGTTCGGGACCTTTTTGCCATGCTGTTTTTCGTTTCCATCGGTATGATGCTCGACTGCAATTACTTAATTCAGAAATTCCCTCTGGTTCTGCTTCTTCTGTTTCTAACCAGCTTTATTCGAACATCCATTCTGGCTTTGACCACATGGTTTGCCGGGTACAGAAATGTGATCCCGTTTGCCATGTTCTTCGGCATGGTCCCAACCTCAGAAATCGCCTTTGTGGTTATCCAGGCAGGAAAACAGGACGGACTTTTCAGTGGAGATGTTTATTCTCTGATTCTGTGTATTGTTGTATGCTCTATGATTGCCGGACCCGCACTGGACAACCTGACTGCGCCAGTCTATAAATTCTCTCGGAAGTATATTTTCCGGAACAGTCAAAAGATGAATAACTTCGTTATGCCTCCCCCCACTCTTTCCGATCACATTATCATCGTAGGCGGCGGTGCCGTTGCCAGATCCATTGCAAAGCTGCTTACGACCCTGAAACTGCCTTATATCATTGTAGAATCCGATTATAAATCCTTCCAGGATGCCAGAAAAGAGAAATTGACCGTTCTGTATGGAGATCCCCAGTCCGAAATTATTCTGGAAGCGGCACGGGTTTCTCAGGCAAAGCTGCTGCTGGCTGCGTTTGCCGCATTTCCAGAAAATCTTGCAGTCATAAAAGCTGCCCGGGAAATCAACGGAAAGATTGCGGTTGTAACCCATGCGGAATTCCAGGAGGAGATTCAGACTTATCATGAATGTCAGGTCAATGAAATCATTGAACCCGCATTTGAGGCAAGTCTTGAAATGACCCGACAAATCCTGTTGAACTTGAATATGCCTGTAGTAGACGTACAGAACTGTCTTGACGGTGTCCGCTACGACCATTACCGGGCCATGATTGAAGGCAGCAGAGATTTTTCAATCGTTACCCGCATGAGAACTTTTCTGGGCCTGGTTCAGCTTTACTGGGTCAGTCTTCCGAAGAACAGTCCTCTTGCCAATCACTCCATTGCGGAATCCAATATTCGTTCACGTACAGGCAGCTCCATTGCCGGTATTCTCCGCGGAGATACCTTTCTTTCCAATCCGGATCCATCCGACAAACTGTTTGAAGGCGATATTCTCGCCATGATCGGCAATCAGGAACAACGCAATGCCTTTGAACGCATTTCCGGTACTTAGAGTGCTTATTCTCCGGCCGCAGCTGAGCATATCACACGGGAAAAAGAACAGCCGTCTTCCATATCTTGAAAATTCAAGTCTTTTTCTACCAATTCTGTCTGAAATCTTTTTCGCAGGAAGAGGCGGTTCCTTATTCCGTCATGACTTTCAACACTCTTTCCGGACCTTTCTTTTTCTCCGGCAGTGTTTTTATTGTTTTACCTTTTCCTTCTCCATTGCCTCTGAAAGATAGATTCACAGAAAGATTCCACTGGAATCCATTCTTTTTTTGATCCGGCATAAAAGATCCACCAGATACCGCATTTCATTTTGGTACGATTTCTCGAACAGCAGAAGAATCCATTCATTTTCTGAAATGCTCAAGTTTATGTAAAAATCTTCAAATCCATTGGAAAAGCCGCCATAAGCGCGCTATAATATAATAGAAGTATTGTTTTTTCAGAAAGGATACTGTAAAATGGAACTGATTTTAAAAAATGATCCCGATTATCAGAAAAAACTCAACGCATTGTATCATCGGCCGGCTTGTCCTCCGGAAATTGAAAAAGCCGCAGCTGAAATTGTGGCGGAAGTGCGTCTTCACGGGAATCATGCCATTGAACAGTATTTGAAAAAATTTGACGGAGTGGAACTTTCCGCCGATCAGTTTCTGGTTCAGCCGGAAGAGTACGATCAGGCAGCAGCATCGGTCGACGCCTTTTCCCGGAAAGCCATTCGCACAGCCATTCAAAATATCCGTACCTTTGCCAGAAAAAACCTGCCCAAGGACTGGAAATTCAGCCCGCGCCCCGGAGTCATTCAAGGGGAAAAATTCACCCCCATGGAGCGTGTCGGCTGCTATATTCCCGGTGGAACAGCTCCGCTGGTCTCCACGGTCATCCATACCATTGCCATTGCGAAGGCAGCAGGAGTACGGGAAATCGTGGCTGTCACACCGCCGATGAAAAACGGCAAAGTCAACCCGGCAACACTCTATGCAATGAAAGCCGCAGGAGCAACAGAAGTCTATAAAATGGGCGGAGCTTACGCTGTAGCAGCTCTCGGATACGGTACGGAAACCATCCGAAAAGTGGAAAAGCTTGTGGGCCCGGGCAATGCCTATGTTGCAGCCGCTAAGAAAATTGTCTACGGAAGCACAGCGATTGACATGGTGGCTGGACCATCTGAAATCATGGTTGTGGCAGATCAGTCGGCACGAAAAGAGTTTGCAGCAGCCGATATGCTGTCACAGGCTGAGCACGGAAGTGGACTGGAACAGGCTGTGCTTGTATCCGATTCTGTCGAAAAAATTCAGGAAATTCAGTCCGAAATTCTGCGGCAGGCAAAATCACTGAAACGTCAGGGCCCACTTTCCAAGGTGATGGAAAAAGGCATGTATTTCATTCAGGCTTCAGACATGTCTGAAGCCGTGGAAATTGCGGGATCCTATGCCCCGGAACATCTGGAGCTCATGTGTGAAAATGCTTCCGTTCTTGCCAGAAAAGTCAAAGCCGCAGGAGCTATTTTCATCGGGCACTGGACCCCTGAGCCTGCCGGAGATTTCACCGCAGGCCCCAGCCATGTGCTACCAACCGCAGGCACAGCAAAATTCTTCCACGGAATCTCCGGAGCAGATTTCATGCGCCGCAGCAGCCTGATCCAGTATACACGAAGTGCACTGTTGAAAGAAGTTGACTACATTGCGCGGTTCGCCGAACTCGAAGGCCTTGACGCCCACGGCAGAAGCGCCACGATCAGAAGGGATCTGGAAAAATGACAAATAATCAGACCATGAACTATGTATCTTATTTCCGCCCGGAAATTGACAGCATGACAGGATATACCCCCGGGGAACAGCCCAAGGTAAAAAATATAGTCAAACTCAATACCAATGAAAGCCCTTTCCCCCCTTCTCCCAGCGTACTAAAGGCGTTGAACTCGTTCAACTATGAAAATCTCAGGTTGTATCCGGATCCCCTTTCCTCCTATCTGTGTGCAGAAATTGGAACCATGTTCGGCCTTTCTTATAAAAATGTAATTGCCGGTAACGGATCCGATGATATTCTGAATATTGCCATCCGCTGTTTTACAGATTCCACCAGGCCGCTGGCATATCTGAAGCCATCCTATTCCCTTTATCCCACGCTGGCAGCACTTCAGGGAACTCCTTGCATTGAAATTCCGCTGAAAGACGATTTCAGTCTTCCTGAAGACCTTCTTGTGAAAGCAGCACCGGCTAATCTTCTGATTATCACCAGGCCCAATGCACCTACAGGGAACAGTTTCCCGAAAGAAATCATGGCGGAAATCTGCCGAAATTTCCAGGGAATTGTCCTCATTGACGAAGCATACGCAGATTTTGCCAATGACAACTGCGGAGATTTTGCGGCAAATTTCCCTAACGTTATCATCGCAAGAACATTCTCTAAAAGCAGATGTCTTGCCGGGTTGCGCTTCGGATACGCTGTTGCCCATGAAAAAATCATTGAAGGCATGATGAAGGTCAAAGATTCCTACAACGTTTCCATGCTGACTCAGAAACTTGCACTGGCTTCCTTGTGGGACCGTGCCTATTTCGTGGACTGCATTGCAAAAATTAAACTTGCCCGGGAAATGCTTTTTCTCGGACTGATGGACATTGGCTTCAAGGTTATCGACTCGGAAACCAATTTTATTTTTGCATCGCCTCCTGATGAAAATGCAGAATTCTTTTTCCAGGAACTCAAAAAGCGCAATATTTTTGTCCGTTATTTCCCCGGGCCGGTTACCGGAAAATATGTGCGAATCACCATCGGAACCACCAAGGATGTCTCTCTGCTGTTCTCTGTGGCCAGAGAAATTTACAGCGGAATGCTTTCAGACTGAAAACTGAAAAAGCAAAGGAATCTGTTCAGGAATGGCTGTGGTCCTCCATTTTTTTCAAAGATTTTTTTGTCCAGTCAGAAAAGGATTGCTGGTCCGGTTTCTTGCCGGACTGGTATTCTTTGAAATGGCTGTTCTTTCTGCCCAGGTGTTTACCGACGTATGGCCATTTCCATCAACAGCAGAAGAAACAGCCCCAAAAAGAGAAAAAGATTTTTCGCTCAATCAGACAGATCATCTTCTCCATGCGCTTCCAGCAGAGGATTTCTTTTCAGAAACAGTTCTAATCAACGGACAGCCCATTCTTCTGCAAACCCGAATTGTACGCGGGATCACGCTGGACCAGGCAGAACATCTTTTAGCTGAAAAATTTCCAGCATGCAAGCGGATTCGGATGAAAAAATCTCTCCTGATGCAGCAAATTTCTGAAACCCGGGAAATAAGGACTCTATCCCTTCTGAAACTTTCCGGAATTCCAGACCTGATTCTTTTTACCACGGAACAACCCAGTCTTTCTGCACAGGATAATGAAATTCCCCAGGAAAAGGCATCTCTTTTTTACATTCCATCCGGCGCGACTCAGAAAACGTTCATGGAATATCCGAATCGAAATGCGCAAGTCATATCCTTCCAGATTCCGTAGGCAGAAAAAAACGCAGAACTGAATAAAATCCATGACTTTCTTCTGGCACACTCCTGGGAACCCGGCAAAATGGAGGATATTTCCCAAACCAAAGAAGAAGTCATGGCAGAAATAATGGCTTCCATGGGAACTGAGGCAAAGCCCAGTCTGAACAACAGTGCGGAAGATGCAGCCATACCGCCTTCCGAAAATCAGAAGCAGAACAGCGAAGAATCCAATATCAGAATATAGCCAGTGTATTATCAGGAGAATACACTTCTTTTGATTTTTTACGACTCAGGAAAGGATGTCTGTAAAATATCCTACTACACAAGGCCTTTGAAGAATTGACTGAAGACTTTGGAAGGTTCAGGCATTCCACAAGAAATCTTCTGCGGACAGATCTTTTTTGTTTGGAGACTGCTATGAAAAGACAGAGTATATATTGCCATTCATTTTTCCGTTTTCTTCGGATGCTCCTTCCTTCTGTACTGATTCTTTCCGGCTGTGCAAGCAATTTGGTGCCCATTTCCAAAAACTATATGGGCAGTCGGGACAAGGTCTACTTTGAACAGGCAGCACTCCAGTCAGACGATCTCAGCAGCAAAACTATAAGCTATCTAAAAAATAATTTCAGCGGGACCGGTGCAGATGACAATCCCGAAGCAGTTATTCGGGCCCTCCTGACAGAACTTGAAATACAGGGATACAATAAAGATCTGTTGGAGATTCTTTCGGATCTCTGCTGGAACCATGCGCAGGATTTTTATTCCACAGAGGATGCCATTCCTTATGTTATGGCTACCGCTTATTATTCATACCAAAGCTTATTTCCTGAAAATCAGGAAGAAACGGAAATGCTTTCACCCTATGATCCATCTTCCTGCCAGACTCTGCTTCGCTATAACAGAGCCTGCGCCTTCCTGTTCCGATATCTGAATGAACGGAATCTGCTGGACAAAGATTCCTATCGTCTTCCTTTCCTTGAAGGATACAGCATTGTCTTCACAAAACCATCCTTTCAGTTGCCTGTTCCTGTGGAGACATTGAAAAAACTCGAAATCTGTTCCGACTACAAGCTGCAGAACCCTGAAGATGTCAGTCTTTCTTTCGGCATCGGAGTCCCTCTGATAGCCCGGGCGCATCCGGAAGAAAAACCGAACCAGACAGTAAAATATCCTCCGGAATTTGCTCTTCCGGCCACCATGTATCTGCAATTTGAAAAGGAAAAATCCAGTCAGGATCCCCACGTCCTGATCCGGACTCAAATCATTCTGCGGGACTCTTCTACTTCTGACAGTGTACAGATCCATGGACATCAAGTACCTCTTGCAAAAGACCTCTCCACTCCATTTGCACTCCAGTCAAACCTGCAGCAGGATTCGGGAACTCTTCTTTACATGTTCAATCCTGCCAGCGGCAAGCATGTTTCCGGGATCTATTTGATGGAGCCATACCAGCCGGATAAAATTCCGGTGGTTCTGATTCATGGACTCATGTCCAGTCCGGAAACTTGGAATAAAATGGTTTTCCAATTTCAGAATGATCCGGAAATTCAGAGAAATTACCAGTTCTTTTTCTATAAATACTCCAGTGGGAATCCCATTATAGAATCAGCCGCTGCATTCCGGAATAATCTGGACGCCCTGAAAAGGGAACTGGCAGTAACGCCTCAAGCCCAGGAATCTTTCCAGCATATGGTTCTGATCGGGCACAGTATGGGAGGACTCATTGCACGGACGATGGTCCAGGCCAATGAAAAATTTCTGCTGGAATCATCTTCCGGCCTTCCGTGGGAAGAACTGCAGGAACAGCTCTCAGAAGAAGAACGTGCCTTTGCACGGCAGTATCTCTTTCCCCATCCATCCTATATTTCACGTGTTATTTTTATAGCTTGTCCTCACCGTGGTTCTGAAAAAGCCCAGTGGGGAGTCAGTCGTTTAGCAGCAAGGCTTATCAAACTTCCCGGCAACATTCTAAATGATTCCATCTATTTCATGAAAAGCATCACAGGCAGAAATTCAGACCAGTACACCAACTGGAAGGAACTCGGCAACACCGGAATCGACAATCTGGACCCGGAACATTTTTTTATCCAGACTCTTCAGGATTCTCCCATTGCCTCCATTCCCTACCATTCCATTATCGGCAATACGGCAAGCCCGAATATTCCAGGAGGTTCTGATTCGATTGTAGATTATCTGAGTGCACATCTGGATGGAGCTCAGAGTGAAACTGTTGTCAAATCTTTTCACAGTGTTCAGCAAACTCTGCCGGGCATTCGGGAAGTCAAAAGAATTCTTCATCTGCATCTGAATGAGATTGCAAAATCCAAGGAATGCAGATAAAAAAAAGACACTGTCTATTGTTTCACTCCGGCAAAAAGGTTGCAGATTTTTCTTTTGCCTTTTCAACAGAGAAGACTTTTAAATTGCCACAGTCTGAATCAGATAAGTCTTTTCCATCCTTGTTTTTTACTGGAAAAGACTTAGAACTTATCCCTAAATAAAAGATGAAATCCAAGAAAATTATGCTATATTTGCATTCTGTAACGCAGGAGGTGAATATGGCAGTCAAATCATGGGAAGTGTCGGATGAATTTTGGGCGCGGGTTGCACCCTTGATACCGAA
>CASERY010000041.1 GCA_949290385.1 uncultured bacterium
CAGGCATCTGCTCGGGAACAGGTCTGCAGAGATTACATCGCATACATGGGCAATTCAGAAAGCCGCGGAGACTTCTATATGGACGAAGGATCGTATGACCATACAAACTGCAAAGCCACATGGAAATCCGAGGAATAATAAAAAGGATCCTTCCTATCTGTGATATAAATTTCCTTATTTGAAAGTAATTCTGCAAATATTATGTTTCACTATTCCGGAATTGAAAGAATTCAGCTGTTTTTTGATACACCCAATCTTTGTGCAGCTTTCCTTGTCATGACGGGACTCATTTTCTGCGGCATCTTTTTCATGCTGTGGAAAATGAAGTTCCGCGGCAAGGTGCCGCTGTGTATCCTTACAGGTCTGTTGATCACCATGACATGGATCCTCCTCGGAAACACTTATTCCAGAGGAGGATATATTGCCGGTGGAGCGGTACTGTTGCTTTATGCGCTTCTGCTTCGGCGGCCTGTCCATTTCGCGGCTTTTCTTTACTATTTTGCCTGCATTGCCATCACGGAAAACGGTGTTGCCAGAGTTCAGGCGATTTCAGATTTTTCTGACAAGTCCATCCTGCACCGCTTCTGGGTTTGGGATGGCGCTCTCCGGATTATTGCAGAATACTGGAAATGCGGCATCGGGCCGATTCCATCCGCAGGCAGGTATTATTCGCTCTGGATTCAGCCACTCCATATTCAGGAAATATACAATACCATGATCAATGACTTCCTGACAATTGGAACAGCATACGGAATCGGGGCATGTTTTATCCTGCTTGCCTTTCTGATCTTTCTTTTTCTATCTGTCTGGAAAATCTGGAGAAAAAAACAGCAGGAATGGATCCTGTACCTTGCCGGGATCGCTGCTGGATTTCTGATCTGCGGATTTTTCAGTACATGTTTCACAACGGTATCCCTTATCATTCTTCCCGCTCTCGCAGTCCTTGTAATTCTTGCTCTGTGTATACGCGCATATTGGAAAAAAGATATTCTCTTTAAAAAAGGCGATATCATCCTGACACTGATTGTACCGCTGGTCATTTGTGCCGGCATAATGACTTACGGATCTATACGAAACCGCACAACACCGTATGTGGTTGTCCATTCTGAAATACAACTTGACAAAAATCTGTCCATCCAGAAAATACGCATCCTCCCCAAAGAAAACAGCTCACGGGGAGAACTGCTGTTCATAACCCCCGATTACGAACAAATTCTTAGAACAATGATCCTTCCGGCAGTACTGCAAGGATACAATGTTACCGCCTTTCGTATTCCCAGCGAGGGATATGCTGCAGACTCCCTCCAGCAACTGTTCCAGAAAGAACTGGCAAAAACTCAAAAAGTCCATATCCTTGCCATGAGCAGAGTATGGGCAAAGTCAATCATTACGGCAGTTGGCAGACTTTCCCAGGAGGAAAAAAGCAGAATCGGCAGTCTCTCCCTGACAAATATTCCCTCTATGACGGCGGTCGGTGCTTTAAGCGAAACAGTCAAAATGTTAAAAGATATTTCTGAATATCCCGTATTCCTCTGGTACACTTCAGAACATAAAATACCGGATATTTTTGCAGAACAACTGGAAAAATAGAAAATCAACGTGTATTTCTTCTCCATTACACAGGAAGATGCTCCAGCAATTCAATTTATTCTTTCAAAAATTACGGACAAAATCTCAAATGAACAGAAAAAAAATTAAACTTCTCCTCCCCTTCATTCTTTTACTCATCCTTATTTAGGGATTTTCCACGCTGATCGCTTACGCATTCTTTCTGAAAGCCCCCCTTCCCAATCTGATCCATCCCCGGTCATGGGATTCCGTACAAACACGAAAACTCGGAAATCTCCTGTATGGTAATTTCAAATGGCGTGTCAACATGGAATACAATCCATATACAGAAGTCATGTACTGCATTCCAATAGACCCGGAAACAGAAAAGCCTCTGCCAAGCGCCTCCAATGTGATTTTTTACGCACCCTATGCCGGCGCTATCGTGGAATTCAAAAAGGATGGAATCCCGGGACATATCCGAAAATTCGCCGAGGAATACGGATACACCGTTATAACTCTTACAATTGTCAGCGGAGACAAAACAAGACATCATCCGCAGAAATATTATGTCCATAATACATCCGGATGGCATGACATTGCCCTGAAAGCAGTGCGCCATATCCAGGAGCAGTACAATCTTGGAAACCGTAAACTAATGATAACCGGAGATTCTTCCGGCGGAACCATGGCTTATGAAATGTGCATCTGCTATCCGAATATCTTTGAGGCCGCCGCATGGTGCGGAGGCACATCCTACGATATGCCTCTTCCTCAGAATTTCTCCATCCCAGTACTGGCCATGAATCCATGGGGATGCCCCGGAGAAGCTCCGACTCATAATCTGGCCAAGCTGGCCGCAAAAAACTCCTGTCCCATATGGGCTTCCACTTTACTGCCCCGGGGCGATTATGTCATTGCCGAAGGATATGAACATCATTACACCCCCGCACAAGGCATGGATGCCATGCGAAAATTCATCGCCGGATGCATCCAGCTGCGTGAAAAATCAGGTGGCGTTCTTCCACCACCATCCGAATGGCCGGTTCAACTGGAACAGAATGGAATGCATATATCTCTTCCCAATGAAGAAGTCAAACAACTCTGGGATCAAATGCCGTCTCAGTCTTTAAAAACCGTCGTCGACGGTCGAAGCCTGCTCATGACGCTGCCTTCTCTCAATGGAAAGCCGGATGCCCTGCAGGTTACAGTAATGCCGTCTGATGAATATGCTGTCAAAGGAAAAGATCTCATGTACTGCGGGACCATTAAAAACAAGGATTCCGCCTGCTTTATGCTGTATTCTTCCCAGAGGAACACAAATCCTCAGATCTCATCAAAACTTCTTGAAGCATTCCGGGAATGGATTGATTTGCCGGAACATCAGGATCTGAAGATCCGCTTTTATTGCGATGACCAGAATTTCACAGATGCTCTATACCTGGCAAATACTTTCGCCTCCAGAAATGTCAGCATCTGGATTTCCCCCATGAACAGCACCAGTCATACCCGGGAAAGACTCAAAAAGCAGTTACCGGAGTCCCTTCCCTTCCCGGTTCATTTCTATCAGAATTCCAAAGCAGAAATTGAACTGCCAGAATATGCCTATCTGAAAATACATGAGGATCCTAAAATTCCTCACCTTGGCTAGTATTTGAACTTCATTCAGAATACCTGGAAACAGCCGGAATAACAGAAAAACAAAAGAGAATATAAAAACATTTCAAATACCCACCCAATATTACACATAAAAATTTTCAATTATCTTTTTATTTTTAGAGATATATTATAAAAAAATCCAGACTTCATACAAAAAAAATTAACTGATAAAAACTCTTTAAAATGTGAAAGAGGAACAAAGGATTCAGCAGAGTACCTTGATTTGCTCTGCTGAACAGCGTCTAATTCTTCTTCGTCTCTGACCCACCATGATAGGTTGCACTGTATTGGACTTCAAGGTCAGATATCCTGCAGCCTTATATTTTCTGTTCGGCTCTCGTAAATTTGATTCTTATATCCCCTCAGTGATTCTGAACAGATTTCTGAAGGAAGCGTCTCCGTTTTGCCAGAAGGAGCATATCCCGGATTTTTTCCGGCGTAGTCGCCTTATTCCATCTGCGCTCAAAGGCTGGACTCTGCAACATCTGAGCAATCGCAGCAAGCATCTTTAAATGCAAATTTCGGCGGTCTGCTGTACAGAACAGAAAAAATACCGCCCGCACATCCCGACTATTTCGATGAAAAACCACGCCTGCAGTACTTTTAACAATCACAAGTTCAAACATATTTTTCCCTTCAACCATCAAATGGGGAATGGCAACAAAAGGCGTCAGCACCGTACTTGAAACACTTTCACGGTGAACTATTAAATGTGCAAGTTTATCGGATTCTTCCTGCAAAGGACTGCTGCATTCACAAACCCGCCGGGCAAGTTCTGCAAAAGAACAAGGCGTATCCAGGATCAGCACCTGAGCGTTTTCAATAACCTGATCGACTTCATCCGCTATAATCTCATCCCTGGAACGGATAATTTCCCGTAGTTCAGTTTCCAATCCATTTAATGGAATCCGGTTTCGGGTAACCCGGCGGATTACATGCATCAGTGCATACTCCAGATGAACCTTTCGTCCGAATAAAAAGTAGAGAATTACGCCTAACACCATGATTGTAAAGGAAATCTGTACTGCCCCTACCCCAAGTTCCAAAATTAGAACACCGAATAAAACAATCCCCAGAACAGGTGTCCATGGATACAGTGGAACCCTGAAACTCGGCCTGTAATTCTGAATATCACTTTCCCGAAGAATGATAACAGCAGCATTCGTCAGAATAAACGAAAGCATAATCACAGTAGAAGCTACAGAAACCAGATGTTCCAGAGGAAGCAGCTGAGCACAAATCATAGCTCCACCCGTAATAAACAATGCAGGAAGAGGCATTTTACGCTTACCATAAGTTCTACTGAAAAATTGAGGAATCAAACTGTCACGTCCCATGGCATAGGGAAATCTCGCCGCTGCCATCACCCCGGCATTCGCTGTAGTAACAAATGCCATCAGAGCACCAAAAGTAATCACGTAAAAACCAGCTCTGCCATAATAGGTTTTCGCAGCATCTGCCAGAGGCGTTAACGAGTTTGCAAGTTTCTCTGCAGGAAGCACCCCCACTGTAACAATCAACGTCAGACAGTAAATCAAGGTAACTGCAAGAATCGCCCCGATCATTCCCCATGGCAGATTCCTCTTTGGATTTCGTACTTCCTCTGAAACACTTGCCACATCCAGAAG
>CASERY010000042.1 GCA_949290385.1 uncultured bacterium
GGAAAAGATGATGCAAAAAGGTTTGGAAAAGGAAGAGCGCGAGAAGGAAAGAACCTTTCCTCAAAAGGTTTTTCTTTCTCGCATATTCTATCAATCTATTTTCATTAGAGTTTTTTCCCTTCTCGCATATTCTATCAATCTATTTTCATAGAGTTTTTTCCCTTCTCGCATATTCTATCAATCTCTTCCCCTTAAAGGGAGGTTTTTATGCTTGGGATGTGAATGAATCCAGAAGTGCGAGGTAATCCGGAATGGACATTTTCTGTGCTTTTCCAGCTGCAATCTCCCGACCTTTTTCGGCATTTCCGTAAAGGAGGTCAACGGCCATAAGTGCCATGATTTTAGTTGCTGTAATATAAGCTCTTTCCGGATCGGAAATATGGAACTCGGTGGAATGTCCGGCTCCTGTGCAGCCCATGACGCCTGCATGAAGTGATGGCACAATCATGCTGACATCGCCCATGTCGGTGGAACCCGGATTGAAAAAGATTTCAGTGAATCTGGGATTTGTTTCCAGTGTTCTGGTTGTTTCCTTGAACAGTTCATACAGTTCCGGATCGGTTTTCATAGGCATGCTCCCGGGAAGTGTGCGGATTTCTGCCGTTCCACCGAGCGCCTGCGCTGAATACTTTACCGCCTGGTCAAATTTATGGTTCAGCCGTTTCAGATTTTCAATGGTGTCCGAGCGGATCAGGTATTCCATGCCTGCTGTATCCGGGATAATATTGGCTGCTTTGCCTCCGCTGGTGACAATACCGTGAATGCGTTCATTGGAGAAGAGTGTTTCCCGGAGCAGACCGACGGCACACTGGGCAAGAGTCATTTCGCTCATGGCATTGATACTGTTTTCTGGACCTGCAGCATGGGTGCTTCTTCCGTGGAATGTGATCTGTTTGACCAGGTATCCATTGCCGTCCCAGGCATTGTATCCGCCGCCGGCGTGAAGCATGTACGAAAGATCCACATCATTGAAAGCGCCGCAGCGGATCAGTTCCTGTTTTCCGTTCATGCTGCGTATTTTACCCTGGTCGATGAGCTCTGTACGGAATCCAATTTCAATGCATTCCTCCGCGGGAGTGGCAATGAATGCAATTTTCCCGGAGAGGTCTTCCGTCACGCCAGCCTGCGAGAATGCCATAGCTGTGCCAAGCATGGCGGCAATGTGGGTATTGTGTCCGCAGACGTGGACGGCTCCAGTGACGGGATCTGCTTCCGGATGGGTCGGCAAAAGCAGGGCATCCATTTCCCCGAGCAATGCGAGAACCGGACCTTCACGGCCGGTATTCCAATCGGCGCGCAGTCCGGTTAATGCGAGATTTTCGGTGACTTTAAAGCCGAGAGATTTCAAGGTGTCGGCAGCCAGACGGCTTGTCTGCCATTCGCGGTAGCCTGTTTCTGGATGCTGCCAGACTTGTCGGCCGATGTCAATAATCCTGTCTCGGTTGGCATCCACTGCGGATAGGATTTTTTCCTTTACTTCTTCGATGGTACGCATTGATTCCCGAACTCCTTTCATTCTGTTGTTTTTCCCCCTTCAGAACAGCCTTGTCTTGTGGCAGACTTATGACAGCGGGTGCAGATTTTTACAGTGCAGATTTCTACGTATTTGACTCTGTCCTGATCTGCAAGTTTTTTCTGGGCTATTATAAACGACGGACGGTACGAATACAAGGTAGATGCTGTATGAAAATGCACAATTTATGAGGGAAGAACTGGATTTCTGCAGAAACGGAATGCTGAATTCTGTGTTCTGTGTTCCGTACGAGAAGATGCCTCTGCGGAAAGTGGCTGGATGGACTCTTTTTACCAGAGACCAATCTCTTTGTCAACCTGTTCGTTAAGGAGCAGCTGTTTTGGATTTTTCTCGTCATTTGGCTTCCGTTGTTTTCTGCCTGGTGGCAGGTCGGTTCCAGAAGGTGTTTTTTTGATCAGGATGGGTGTCCTTCAGGAAGGCGAATAAGAGGAACAGCCATGGATAAAACGCGAAGCTGCTGCCGGAGTTTCAAGAAGGACGGTCCGGCCCTGAAATCCTGCAAGCGCCTCTTTCAATTTCGGACGCATATCCCTGTTGAAATTCCATATGTAGCGGAAAAATTCCCAATCGAAGCGTTCCGGACAGCCACAGGTCATGTCAGGCCGTGTTGTTCCATGAAAGCGTGCAATTCGTTTCAACGCGCGCAGAAGACAGACTCTACGTGGATAATCAAGCCAGATGACAGTATCCGCATACCGTAGACGTTCAGGAAGGGTCCGATTGTAATTCCCATCCATGATCCAGGTTTCCTGACTGAGCACAGCGGCGAGTTGTCTGTCGAAATGATCCGTAGAATCCTCCACCCAGCCGGGAAGCCACCAGAGCTGATCAAGATGGTAAACCGGAAGATGCAGTTTTTCTCCGAGTTTCAGAGAAAGGACTGTTTTGCCTGCACCGCAGCAGCCTACAACAAGAACGCGTTTCATGATACTTTAACTCCATTTAAGAAAATTCTTCGGAACTGTTCAAAACAGCGCCCGTCCGGCTGACGGCAGTGACGGATCATGGCATCTGCCACTGCGTCACGGAAAGGGCGTTTCCGCTCTTCCGGAAGCGCGGCTAGAAATGGGACCAGACTAGGCTGATCCAGCCATTGGAGCATTTCTGTTTCACTGGAGAAAAAGCGATCTCTGTTTTCCTCACGGATATGGAGTTCCGCCATGGGAAGCCCGTCGAAGCAGTGTTCGTATCCAGAGACTTCAGGCATGTGCCATGGCCAGGAAAAATGCTGAAAATATCTTTTATACTCCGGTGAGGCCATAAATTTCTGTACAATTTTGCAGAAAGCTGCCGATGTGCCACTGGCTGCAAAATTCCAGCAGAGTCGTCCTCCGGGTTTCAGTGCGCGGACACTGGCCTGTGCAAGTTTTCTGTGATCATGCACCCAGTGAAGTGCGGCATTGGAAAAGATTATGTCAAAGGTTTCCTCAAAGTCAAGATCCCGGATGTCGAGCAGCAGAAAGGAAAGATTGCCTGAGCTCAATTCCTCTGCTGCTGCAATCATGGAAGGCGATGCGTCAATGCCAAGCACCGATCCGCGGGGAAGATATTCCGCAATCTCAGCAGAAAGGACTCCGTCTCCACAACCGAGATCCAGAACGTATTCAGTCCCGGAAAGATTCATCTGCCGGATCAGCTCCCGGCCCCATTCCTTCTGGTGGCGGGAGGATTGTCTGTATTTCTGACCGTCGAATTCAAAAGACTGCATATGAGAAACTCCGTTGTATCATGTGGACAATTAAAAAGTTGCAGAAAAATATTGTGCCAGCACATTGTTATGAAAATTTTTAGCGGAACATTGGATAGAAAAGAAAGAGAGAAGTTCTGTCGGATCCTGTCGAGATTTCTTCCCTGATCCATTTCTGGCTTTCCGGGGAAAAAATTGTGAATCGGATCTTCCCGAAGGGAGAAATATTCTACCCCAGCATGACTTCTATAGGATTGTTATAATGCCGGAACAAGACTCCTTATTCTGCTGTTTCAGCTGTTGTGGAATCCTGCATTGTCTGAGATCGCGGAGAAAAGACTGTTTCCGGTGGATTCCGCCGTCCGGACACCAACGGGAAACGGAACCCTTGCCTTTTTGATTTCGTACAGCAGATGAGGCATATCCAATCCGCGGTAATGCCGGATTCCTTGATCGACAACAGTCATGCCGTTGCGTTCAGCCACCCGTCTGGATGGCAGATTCGTGTCGCGGATGATGGAGTACACAGCATCGACCTTCAAATGACTGAAAGCATAGTCCCTGCAAGCCACAGCTCCTTCCGCGGCGTATCCCTGATGCCAGAAAGCCTTCTGAAAGAGATAACCGACTTCCGGCAATTTTCGGTTTTTCCAGTTCTGGAAAGTCAGTCCGCACTGCCCGATCATTCGGTTGTCTGTCTTCAGAACTGCTGCCCACAGGCCGATGCCGTCATCCTGATAGCGCCGAATCTGCCGGTTGAGCCAGTCTTTGGATTGCTCCCTGGTAAATGCTCCTTCGTAAGCGTACATGACTTCAGGGTCTTCCAGCATCAGACACAATGCCGGAAGATCATCGGGAGTCATTTCCCGCAGGATCAGCCGTTGTGTTTCCAGGATCTGCATACATTTTACTCCACTTTATTAATCGATGGTATAGCTGAAACGCCTCTGTCGGATCTGAATAGTCCCTGCGGACACCACAGATGGATTCCCCGAACCGGATGATTTCTGCGCCATACGGCAAATTCAGGCCAGTTGCGAACACCGCCTTCAAGAACCGCCTGATAGTATTCAATGCCCATAATGGATTCCGTTTCCGGAGTGAGATTTTTGAGTTCCAATATTACACACTTCGTTTCCGGGGTGAGTGCGGCGGCTGTACGTTCTGCAATATGTTCAAAACAGCCGTCATACTTGGAATGCTTCCGGATCTGAATCATATCGATTTTCCATTCTTCTCCGTAAAGGGGACAGCGCAGATGCCATTCAAAACACGCTTCCTCTGTTTCAGCGGCATTGTGAAACTCCAGATGGGCCGCTGCCGGATTTCCGCAGATACGAGCGATGGCTTTAAGACTTTCAGCAAGATCAAGTTCTTTTGTATAAATATGCAGATCAATGTCCCGATGATTCATCAGAAGTCCCATGGAAAGCGATCCGACCGGATTCACTTCCGCCCCGATGGATTCCCAGGCTTCCCGGATGCCGTACTGACGCATGACTTCATGGGCGCGGCATTCCAGAGTCTGCTCAATGGAAAGCAGACCCTCCGGGAAAGCAATCTCAAAGTCAAGGAAATCCCCTGAAAAATGTTCATTTTTCCTGCGTGAAGTCAGACGGAATCCGGCACGCTGATACATTTTTTGCGCAGGAATGAGCAGATCGCTGGTTGTTACGATGATTCTGCGGGGATAATCCTGCCGGGAAATTCTCTGGACTGCTTCCTGCATCTGAAGAGTTCCGATGCCCTGTCCCTTGTACCTGGAAAGCACACAGTTATGTCCGATTCGGACGGCTTCCGGCAGTCCGCGCGGATCCCATGAAACAAAGCCGACAGGTTCTCCGGAAAGCAGTGTGACGAAGCCGCATTTGCGGGCAATTGCCGGTTCGTTGGAGAAAAAGTTGTCAAATTCCTGCCACTGAGTACTCCAGGCTTCAGCAAATCGGCCGTCAAAGGAATAGGCGTCTTTCAGCATTTCGTACAAGGTCCCGTGCGGCAGGTCTGTTAGTTTTCCAAAGGTGATATTCATCATTGTATGACTGCATTCTCCTCCGTCTTATTTCTGATACAGTCCGGACACAAAAGAAATGAAACAGAACGGATCATGAAGTTGGACCGGAACTTCAGAAGATGCTGTTAAAATCAAATCTGGCTTGTTGTATACCATCTTGTCCTTCCCAGAGAACATTCAAACCAGCCTTCAGCTTTCAAGCGGGAGAGAGGGGAAGGCCTGTGGTGCTGCCAGATTTGTCCTGAGCCGGACTTCCCCTGTCCATTCTCTTCTGCTGGATTTTTTCTGCTTCTCCATCTGGATCTTGTGTACTGTAGTGCTCTTTGCGGAAAAAACAAGAAGACCTCTGTTTGTCTGAACCGGATCTTTTGCAGTCCGGAAACCCTTAGGCTGCTGCTTTGGGCTGTTACTTCATTTCGTAGTACCGGACGGCATCCATGGGACGGATATCCGTCAGATCCCCCCGGTAATGGCGCAGCTGTGTTGGTTTGAACGGATGCTTCAGAAGTTCCTGTTCATTGAGTTCGATTCCCAGTCCGGGACGGTCCGGAATTTCCATGCAGCCCTTGCGCATGACAAGTTTTTCATCACAGATGTCGGCACGGAACGGGACATCTGTCATCATCATTTCGAGCATTGAAAAATTCGGTACACAGGCCGCCAGCTGAAGGGTGGCCGCATTGGCAACAGGTCCGGATGGATTGTGCGGACAGAAGCCCAGATGGCGTATCTCCGCTTCGGATGCAAGAAAACGCATTTCCAGCAGGCCGCCTGCATGAGAGACATCAGGCTGTACGTAATCCGCACACCCAAGCTCAAAGAACCGGCGGAATTCATAGCGGTTGTAAAGACGTTCTCCGGCGGAAAGCGGTACGCGGACGCGTTCTTTGACTTCACGCATTCCTGGCAGGTCGTCCGGCGGGAGCGGTTCTTCAAACCAGTGAATGCTGAACTCTTCAAGTCTGTGTCCGATTCTGACCGCTGTGGGAATGTCAAAACGTCCATGGCCTTCAATCAGCAGAAGCATGTCTTTTCCAACCGCTTCTGAAACTTTTTTTACGCATTCCATGGCGGAGTCAAGTTCCCGTTTGCCCATTTCCAGCCAGGCTTTCCCGAAAGGGTCCCATTTGCATCCCGGATATCCAAGATCCCGGATGGCGGCGGCCTTTTCGGCAAATTCGTCCGGCGTTTTGGCGGGAGCAAACCAGCCGTTCACGTAGACGGGCACTGCATCGCGCACTTTGCCGCCAAGCAGTTGCCAGACGGGAACGCCGAGTGTTTTTCCCTTGATATCCCAGAGCGCCATTTCCACCCCGGCCAGAGCGCTCATCAATACAGGGCCTCCGCGCCAGTAGGCGTCGCGGTAACAGTCGTGTCGGAAAGCCTCGATATGGGCCGGATCCTTGCCAATCAGATAATATTCCAGATCATGGATGGCGGCTGCTACAGTGGGTTCCTTATATTCAAGAGTGGCTTCGCCCCAGCCGCAGGGGCCGGAATCGGTTTCAATTTTCACAAAGACCCAGTTGGTGCGGTAGCAGTTGCAGAGAAAGGTCTTGACGGCGGTAATTTTCATAATGGTTGTTCTCCAAATCCCATCCGGCCGGAGAATCAGTCTGCGGGGCCGGAATTGAATGAGACTGTTTAATTCATTTTTGACGCATTCTGCCGGATAGAGAGAAAATGAAAATTCGGCAGAAAAATTTTTTTGTTTGCCTTGAGTCTGCCATTCAGCCTTTCTCCTGCACGGGAACAAGGATGAATGGAGAAGCGATTCCGGATCCCTCTGAAAGACGGATATCCCTGATGCCTGATTGGGTATTTTTCCCAAGGCTTGAACTCCCGGGCAGTGCATTTCCCTTTTTGAATGCACTGTCCGGGGCTTCTTTATACGTCCGGAAGGCGCTTGCATGTATGTGCCCGATCAGGGATAGCGACTATCCGGAGGGGCTTTGTGTGTTCGGAAAGGTCGTCAGGCTGTCAGGACACTCTCTGGCTCCATCAGATGAAGTTCCCGAAGGAGAGCAGCAGCGGATAGTCGCGAAGCGGCAGATGCAGGAAGCGCCGGAGATTTTTCCTTTCTGTCTGAACGGCATCTTCAGGAATGGCATAGATGGATCCGTCGAGAAGGTCCACAAGAACAGGATCCCCCTCGGTTCCGGCGATTTCGACGGAGAGGGTGGATTCATAGGTGGAAGTCAGCAGTTCCGCGGGTTTCCAGTAGACGAATCCGGCACCGTGAGGCTTGCGATATCCAAATGTGAAAAGACCGCTTCCATCGTCATCGTTTCTCATGATGCGTGGTGAATTCTGGTCCCGGAGAAAGCAGAAGGGAAGATCTTCCCGGACAATTTCCCCCCGGAAGATGGAGGCAAGAACCTGAAGTGTGCGGTAAGAGGGTTTGGGACGGTATTCTCCGGTTGAATGTCCGTCTTCATCGAATTCCGCACCCAGCACGCCGAAATATCCGTAGTCGAGATAGCTGGTTTTGTCTCCGACTTTTCCGTTGAGCGCTTCGATCATATCCAGACAGGAGAAGTAGGAGTTGATTTCCACATCCTCGGCAAAGTGTGCCATGAGGGTCCTGGCCAGAAATTTCGCCTGTTTTTCCGGAGTCCATGCTCCTTCGCGGAGAGCTCCGGCACCTCCCTCCCGGGACTGCGTTCCGGTTTCCCCCTGGAGAAAGCGCAACTGTGGATTGTAGTGTCTGCAGAGGGCTTTAAGCCTGCGGGCATTGGCTGTTCCGAAACGTTCGTCGGGGGTATAGCCATGATAGCTGACGGCATCGAAGTATTGGGCGGCACCGGTTTCAAGCATGTCTGTGAGCCATGGAAGGTCGTAACAGCAGACAACGCCTCCAATGACTTCGGCATCCGGACTGCCTTTGCGGATGGCTTCCGCGGTGGCTTTGGCGAATTCTCCATATTCGGTACCTGAAACACCGTGTTTCCAGCACCAGATGCCATCCGGTTCATTCCAGATTTCAAAACGGGAAACTCTTCCACGGTAGTGTGCCGTGAGCGCGGCCGTGTAATTGAACCATGCCTGCTTCTGTTTTTCGGTATGGACAGGGGGACAGCCTACAGCTCCGAAAATCTGCCGTGCTGTTTCGTCATAGAGTCCGTTCCCGTAACACAGACAGATCCACGGTTCGAGGCCGCGCCGGATTAAATTATCTACAATGTCATCGAGCCAGCTGAAGTCATAGACTCCTTCCTGCTTTTCTGTTCTTGCCCAGCCGGACTGAATCCGGATATGCTTGACTCCGAGAGCAGCTACTTTATCATAGGCTTTTTCAGGATCGAAGACGGCCCGGTCGAGTTTTTCAAATCCGAGACCCCAGCAGGAGTGTCCGGCATTTTGTGCGGAAACGGCAGGAATTTCCCCGATTTTCTTATAATTAATCATGAAATTTATCCTTTCTGTTCAGTCAAGTAAACGGCATCAGGGTGCGTAATACATTCCGCCGTTGATGTTGATGGTTTCACCGGTAACGTAGCCGTTGCGGATTGCAAAGAGAACGGCATCCGCAATTTCCTGTCCGGTGGCGCCGCGTCCGAGGGGGATGGCAGCGGATTCTTCTGCGTACTTTTCCGGAGTCAGACGTTTGTGGATGTTTTCCGTGACAACCATGCCCGGGCAGACCGTATTTGCTGTAATATTGTATTTCGCTCCATTGTTCGCGTAGGCCCGTGTCAATGCGTGCATGCCAAGTTTGGATACGCCGTAGGCGATCATATCCGGTTCTGCAGGACGGAAACTGCGGACGGAAGCCATGTTGACAATCCTGCCGAACCGTCTTGGAATTGCGCGGCGGAAGAAGGCTTCCGAGCAGAGAAAGGCTCCTTTGAGGTTGACGGAAAGAACACGGTCGAACCATTCGCCTTCGGACATTTCTTTTTTCCGCTGCCAGGGATCAAGGCGGGCGTTGTTGACGAGAATGTCTATGCCTCCTTTTTCCTGGAGATATTCAAACATGCTTTCGACGGCCTGCTCATTGGAAACATCACAGAGTACAGTGTCGGCGGATCCTCCGGATGTTCGTATTTCCTCTGCAACGCGTTCCGCATTTTCCCTGCTGTGCGCACAGTTGACCCATACCCGGCAGCCTTGTTCAGCAAGTGTCTGTGCGATCACTCTGCCGATGCCCTGAGAGCTTCCGGTTACCAAGGCATTTTTTCCTTTCAGTTCTGTCATGAGTTCACCCTATGGTATTTAAAGTTGAAAGAGACTGTGAAATTTGTCGTGCTGCCAATTCGATTTCGGCGATAAAGCTGGATCGGAAAGGTTCCGTGAAATCTTCCAGAAGAACCGATGCCCCCAGAACGGCAATGACTTCATGATTCTGACGGACCGGGAAAGCTGCAATTCCCTGATTCTGATTTTCGAATACGCAGTGTTCCTTTTCCCGGATGGAGGCAAGTTCCGTATGGAGATGGGTTCCTGGCGGAAAAAGTTTGAAGGCCTCTTTACCGTAGCATTGAATGAGTTTTTTCTGTTCTGCTTCCGGAGCACAGGCGGTGAGGAGAAGCCCGGTTGCGGTTTCAAAGAGGTCATGGAAGGAAAGTTTGTCCAGGACAATCTTCAGTTTTCTGCAACGGTTGTGATGCAGCAGAATATAACGATCCTCCCCGCTGCGTTCAGCCAGCAGCACTGAGGCTTCGAGTTTTGCCGCGGTCCTGCGGATGACCGGATCTGCCGTGCGGATGAGTTTTTCCTTGTACTGTACCCGAGAAGCAAAAGTCCATGCTCTTGGTCCTGCGGCGTATCCCTCAAGCCGGGAAAGCTGAACAGCGTATCCTGTTTCAACGAGCTGTTTGAGAATTCTGGAACATGTGGCGTTGTTGATTCCGAAAGTTTGAGCCAGTTCCCCGATCCTGCATGGAGCAGGAGAAGTCAGAACAAGTTTTTCAAGGATGGCAAATGTTTTATCAAGGACTTTTATCATGGTTCTTTATTCTTTCACATTGTGAAATAATATATTTTATAATAAAATTATACTCTGCTATTATGAATGAATCAAGCGTAATATGAATAAAAAAATAGGAATTTATGAATTGTCCATTCATGGCTTCACAACAAGCATGCCTGATTTTTGCAGAGGGTTTACAGAGAGAAAATGGTGCGAACAGACATTTCGATCAGAAGATTCTTGTGCCTCCGTATAAAAAAACAGGCAAAAAAATCAGAAACATGACATTCTGCGGACTTCCCATTTCTTTCCTGATTGAATGGTGCTGTTTCAGCAGTTCCATCTGCTGTCGGATATTTGGGAGAAGGAGACTGTTTTGAACTGAAATTTTTTGAAAGATGTATTTGCAACAGGTTGGAAATGATGGAAGAGAAACTTGATTTTTCCTTTTGTCTGATTACATTTTTTCAGGAGGGATAATCCGGAAGCCGCCGATCTGTCAGAGAATCGGTAGAGACCTTGAAATGGAGAGAATAGTAAAGATGATTCCACTGACACATTGTTATAACTGGACAAATCAAAGCCGGGAAGAATCCCGAAAAAGAATGCGCGAATTCCGGGAGGCCGGAGCGAAGCATCTGGTTCTGACCAGCGGTCTTCTCGGGGAAGGCCTGAGATCGATGCGGTATCTGCTGGATTTTCGGTCGGATATGAGAGAGTTCGGACTGGATTTTTTGGATGCACATGCCCTCTGGGGTAATTGGGAGGATCCGGGAATGCCGCTGGAGGAATGGCATGAAATTGTGATTTTGCGCCATAAGGCGTCAATCCGGCTTTGCGCTGCGTTTGGCGTAAGGACTCTGGCATTTCATACGGGCAATACATTCAACAGTATTTTTGGGAGCAGTCTGACTTTGGAGGATTATAAGAGGATGCTGATCCGTTCGCTGGAGGAGCTGCTGGTCTACGCGGAAAGAAACGGAGTGATTCTTTGTTTGGAGAATCAATGGACTCCTCTGAACCAGAGCCGCATTCTGCTGGAGATGATGGAATATTTCAATTCGAAGAATCTGGGGCTGTGCTATGATTCCGGACATGGGAACCTGACGGAGAAAGGATCTGCGTGTCCGGAACGATCCTGTGTGCCGGCGATCTGGGAGGATCTGGGGATTCCGGTGCAGTGGGAGGAGAATCTGATAGAGAAATTCAGTCCATGGCTGGTGAACTGCCATTTGCACGATAATCATGGCTTCGGAGACGAGCATAACCTGCCCGGAGACGGGAATATAGACTGGAAACGCATTCTCGAAGTCCTGAAACATTCCCCTCGTCTGGAATGTATCCAGAATGAGGCATCGTTCCGGGATTATCCGATTGACCGTGTCTGCCGGCAATTTTCTTCTCTTCTGGAGTCTTTTGCCTGACACTGGGGATTGTCTGAGAATCGGGGGCTGTGGCTCCAGTTTTTTCAAGTTTTTAAGGCTGGCTGATGTCCATGCGAAATTTCGAATGAATGCAGCGGGTTTCTTGCAGAGGAACGGGGGGAGTGGGAAATATTTTTATCCCTGCTGCGCAATTCGATTCGGATTCCCATCGTGGTGAAGGATGTTTTCTTATAAAACACCTTTACCCTGGGAAATGGATCCTTGATTTCTGTATTTCAATTCGGGGAAAGAGAGGAAGGATGCGGCCGCTTCTGCATAAAGAGTCCTTGGAAAGCCTGCTGACTGGAAACTCGGAACACCTCTTCAGCATGTCGTTTCTGCATAAAGAGTCCTTGGAAAAGGAAGCATTTAATTGCTTATAATTCGGATAGGTTCTGCGATTCCGGTGCAGGATCCCCCTGAGAAAGGGACAATGTACATTCTTGTTTATTTTTCCTGCAGAAATACTTTATAATCAGTCCATTCTGATTTTAAATCATCCTGGCTTATCGGTATTCCTTGAGAAAAATTTTCATGCTTGTGCCCCTTGACTGTTTCTCGATTCGTTCCAGCGGGAACAATGCAATAGAAAGAACAGCCATTCCGAAGTTCTTCTGTCTGAAGCAGTTCATCGGGGGGATTATCGCAAAGAACGATAGGATCAAATCCGGGTTTTCCTCCATAAATACTAAAGTCCTCTGAAGAACTCCATCTCCATCGATTTTTTTGAATATAATCAATTTGTGCCAAACCATACTGGTTGGTTTTAGCGAAAACTTCATAGCCGGAGTTACATTTATCATGGAATACAATCAATACATCCGCTTCAGGTTTTCCTGTTTCTGCATTGAAAACACAGAACCGACTGTTGATTTTTTCATAGGAGACGCTGCAGCAGCCGGAACCGGAAAGAATGATGAGAATGAATAAGAGCTATACAGCAGTGGACGTTCGACGAAATGAATTTGGGACCCAGATGAAAGTTTTTTCTTTCATAAGTATTGTCTCCTTTTTTATATGAGTTTTTGAGCCTGAAATTTTGGTACGTATATTTCCTTTCAGAGGAACGGTCTTTGACAGTATTGGGATCTGAACCTCGGAATAGAGAATTTTTATAAAAAGATCTCTGAGATATAAAACTCTTGTATTACAAATAGTTCTTTCATGAGAGATGCCAAGATTTGAGAGAGCTTTTTTCAGGAAAATGCTGTTCCCAACAGTTTTTTTAGAAGTCTGATCTACAAAACGGCCGGAGCTTGCCGTTTTACCACGAAAACAACCATATATCTCAATAGATTGGTCCGGAATATGGAGCAAATATCTGTGCTGCAGTGTTAAGTTTAAGAATGATTTGAAATCGTTCCAGGGAGCTTCTGTTTAACTTCCAGTTTTTCACTCGAGCCCCTGCTGCAGCGATTGAGACTTTTCAAGTGAGAACTGTTCGGAATTCAGTCGATGGCGTGGGGGCGGGAGCAGCCTTGCATGGTAGCCTTTTCGCAGACCGTACATAAATGGAATTCAGCCGATGTCGTGGGGGGCGGGAGCAGCCTCCCCTGCTGCAGCGATTGAGATTTCTCAAGGGTTCTGATGATCCAGATTCTTTGATTGCGTTGAAGTGTCAGATTTTGGGTATATTTATGGAGACGAGCAGAGTTTAAGGAGGAAGATGAGCTGAATGCTTTCATTTTCGTTTGATTGTCATATCCATTTTTTTATTGTGCAGTCATGTCGAAGGAGCTTATTATCAGGTCTTATTGAAAGAGAGCTGTTTAGTTTCGGTGCCAGGGGGAGGGGAAGAGATTTAGAAGCACTGAGTAGGAAAAAATGCCGGATTCCACTGCATAATTCCACCATGTCTTTCCGTATCAGTCAAGAGGGTCGGTTCTTTACAGCGACATCGTGCGAATATCTTTTTCAGGCGTACTGTAAAAAGAAAACCTGGATTGCTCATCAAAATATTCTACACTCGTTTTCGACACCGCAATTTTGTACTTCTGAATACAGAAAATCAGTCTTTTTCTTTCAGATACTCTTCCAGCCAGTCCTGCCAGCGGTGGCGTTCTCCAGCCTGCTTCATGGCTTCATCCATGTCCCGCTCATTCCGGATTGATTCCTTCACAGGCCAACACCAGAACCAGGTTTCACCTTTGTCCATTTTGTCAAATTTACGTGGAGGCAGTCCGTCTTCGGCATTGATCGAAAGAAGGGCAAACTCTGCACCCAAATCCACATAAATCTTGAAAACAGGCTCCTGAAAGTCTGCAATATTTGCAATTACCCGGTCTCCGGTACGGGGTTTTTCACCGCGTCCGATCAGCACGCGGGTTCCAGGCGGATACCATGGGAGCATAGATTTTCCTGAAATTGTTACAGCAAAGTCATCCTGTCCGGGATGGATGAAATTGCAGGTACGTTCCATGGCTGAATCTGCCGCAGGATCTCCAAAGGGTTTTGCAGAAATCTGGGCGGCCTGCGCAATGGTGTAGATCGGAACCGGTTTCAGGTCAGAAAGTGGAATAATGTGTGCATTGGGCTCCATGGCGAATCCTGGTATATTTCTTAAACTGGGGTCCAGAACTGCAACCGATATATTTAACACGTCCGCCATTTTTGCCAGTTTTTCAATACTTGGGCGGACTTTGTCATTTTCATAATCAGAGATTTGTCCCTGAGCAATATGCGTCTTGGAGGCAAATTCTGCCTGGTTCATTTTCAGCTGGATGCGGAATTTTTTAATGTTTTCGCCAATTGACATAGATGCCTATCCTTGATTAGTTTCCTAAAGATAGCCTTTTTTTATATAAAAATCAATAAAAAATCAATAATTTTCATGAGAACGCCTTTTTTTTATTTGACTTTTATAGATATATCGATAAATTATAGATAAAAAGAAGGAGGCAACATGGAAACAAATATCAAAATCACAATTGAAATGCCAGCAAGGCTGAAGCGTGCTTCTGAGGAAGAAGCTTTAAGACGCGGAATTACCTTAAATGCACTTGTAAGAAACTATCTGACTAATTTTTTACCTGAAAATATCGATAATACGATATTTTCTATGAACAAGTCTTCTTTCCCCATGAAAAACAGTTTGTCGGATGCCGCTTTAACGACAGACGATGAACAAGCAGAATAATCGTAGATCAATGGCTGAAAAATGAACTTGGGCTTCAAATAATAAGCAGGAGAGAAAACCTGTGGTGTCCAGACCGTTCACAACACAGGGAAATCAAATCCTTTGAGAGAGGATGGACTAAAATGGAAACAACTCTATCAGGGTTTTACGGGAACCAGAAAAGGTTATGGAATCGGATGAAAAACGGTTACAAAACTTGGGAAGAAACGCAGACTCCATCAACAAAAATGGGCAGGGCCTGGCGATATGGTACACGGTCCGGGGGCTTGAGCAGACCTTTTCAGAGAATGAACGATGAAAAAGGAAGAACCTGGGATGAAAAAGACTACCCGTTTTCAGAAAAGCAGATCAGCCCTGCGGTATTCTGCTGCAAAGTGCATCCTGAGCCGGGATCCTCTACTCGATTCGGGCAGGATTTTTACTCAGATAAAAGGAGCAGTGTCGGGATGGAAAAACTTATATATTTTTCAAACGGACGGGCTCCTGTTGCAGTGAAGGCGGAAACCATGAAAGAGGCTCTTGAATTTCTGGTGGAAAAAGGCGTGAATCTGTTTTATGCAGACTTGGCTGGAGAAAATCTTTCCGGTGCGAATTTAAGCAAAGGCAAGCTGAATGGTGCAAATTTTGAAGGCTGCCTCCTTGATTTCGCGGATTTTAAACATGCGGAAATGGAGGACTGTGATTTTTCAATGGCTGATTTATCCGGTTCAGATTTTACGGAGTCCAGACTGGACCGTTCAACATTTTACAACACGGATTTGAGTGGGGCATTTTTCAGGAATGCGAGTGTTACTGAAACTTCATTTTCAGATTCAGATTTGTACTGCGCGGATTTTTGCGGTTCGAATTTTGAGGAAGCTGTGTTTGAAAACTCCAGCTGCGAGGAAGCAAGATTTTGACGCACAACGGAAATAGAGGAGGCGGATGATTGAGATGCA
>CASERY010000043.1 GCA_949290385.1 uncultured bacterium
CACCTGAAAACTGTATCAGTGGCATCCCCACCGGGATTCGAACCCGGGTTACCAGGATGAAAACCTGATGTCCTAGGCCTCTAGACGATAGGGACCTGACCATCCGCATTCATATACGGCAGCATGTGGAGCAACTGATCGTGTATCAGTGGCATCCCCACCGGGATTCGAACCCGGGTTACCAGGATGAAAACCTGATGTCCTAGGCCTCTAGACGATAGGGACATGTTTATCCTGCCGACGGGTTTTACTATACCTTCCGAAAAAGAGAATGCAAATCGGGGAAGTAAAAAAAATGAAAAAATTTTCCCATGTCCGGCTGAAAAACATCCAATCATTGGAAAGGATCCGAATTTTTTCCATTGACACAGGGAAGTGTGGACTTTCAAACAGGGGCGGACTATTATATCATTTCTTCTCTTCTCTGGGGGAATATAAACTTTCAAACAGTCTGAATTTGCGAAGTCCTGGATTTATGAAGAATAGTTGAGGTGGTTTTGACGGACTCTGATGGAGTAGCTGAGAAGGACGTTAAAAGCGGATGTTTTTTGATTTTTTTCCCGTCGGAAGGCTGAAGAATGTGTCGCCGGATTTATCTGTACTTATCTGTTCCAGGGATATAAGGAATAAGCGTTTCCCCTTTCTTTGGGACAGGTTGTTGTGGCGTGGCTGGCAGGATCGGTATTTCCCGGGAGATACCGCTGAATATGTTGATTTGACTCCAACAGACATTTCCCTGGCTTTTCTTTTAAACGGCCATACTGATTGCTGGAAATTCAACGGAAGAATTCAGGCATTTTTTGAAAAAGCATTTGAAAAAAGGAAAAACAAATGTATAGTTAGCACTTTGAATACAGATGTTTTTTCGCCATTATACTGAGACAGGCGAACCTGAAGTGTCTTAAAGTGAATGGAAAACTTAAAAATACGATGAGGTTGTGAAATGAAAGAAGGAATTCATCCGGCTTACGGTCCGGCCAAAGTGATCTGCGCATGCGGAAAGGTCTGGGATATTTACTCCACCCGCAAAGAACAGAAAGTCGGTATCTGTGCAGAATGCCACCCGTTCATTACAGGCAAGCAGAAACTGGTGGATGTTGCCGGCAGAGTTGAAAAATTCCGTCGCCGCTACGAGAAAAAAGGCTGATTTTTTAAATCACTTTTTTATCAGAAAAGTCCTGTCAGTTTTTCAGAAAGGACGCCCTGAGCGTTCAGAAAAGCGGACGGGATTTTTTATTGTCCGGATATTGAAAGGATCCGGGATAGGAAACGGAATTTTTTGCAGGAAGAGTGCTGGGAAAATATTCCGGAGGACAGCAGCAAGGAAGTCTGGTTTTTCTCCGAGGCCGGGAGAACTGGTGAAAAGGCTTGTTTTTTATTTTGTTTTTTTGATTTCATAGTCACGGACGGGAGTTGATGAAAAAAAAGCCTGCTTTTATTTCATGCGGTGAAGAATCAAAAAATTTCCTGAAAGCGGTCAAGTTGTCTGGCGGACAGCGAAAACCGAACTTTTGTTTTACGTGTATGATGAAAGGGCACTGATTGAAAAATGGCACCACCACCACATTTTGACAACGGGCCTGAGGTGACGCCCGGGAAGTATACCTGGGCTCAGCATAAGGCACTGCTGAAGACATTTTTTCGTTATTATTTGTATCACAAGGGATTGTCTCTGACAGCGTTGGGCATTATTGTGCTTACGCCTGTCTTTTCCACTGTAAGGCCGGCGCTGGTGTACAGATGTCTGGACAAGTACCTGCCGGACAGAAATCTGTCCATGCTTTATGTCTGCATCGGCGGAATTGTGCTGCTGACACTTCTGAACATCTTTTTTGAATATGTTCGGGGTCGTTGGGTCAGTGCTCTGGGGGTCCGTATGGAGACGAATATGCGGACAGACATGTTTCAGCATATTCAGAAACTTTCCTTCAGCTATTTCGACCGGACAAAAACAGCGCATATTATGTCCAGAATTACCAATGACTTGTCGCTGATTGCAGGTGTGGCATCCAACTGTCCGGGAGATCTGATTTCAGCAGTGCTGCTGGTTTTTGGCGGCATGTTTGTCATGTACAGCATCAATCCGTGGCTTGCCCTGTTTATGCTTGTGCCGATGCCTGCAGCGGTATTCTGGGCATGGAAACTGCGCCCGGCACTGCGGAACATCTACCGGAAAATCCGGGAGGATGTGGCAGAAGTAAACAGCCAGGTGGAGAATTCCGTGCAGGGCATACGGGAAGTGAAGTCGTACACAAACGAGGCTCTGGAACAGCGGAAATTTGACGGGGTCAATGAACGTTACCGCGAAGCTCAGGAACGGGGTATGCGCATTTCCGCTTTATTTCACTGCGGCATGATGTTTTTCTTTCACGGATACTCCATGATGTTCATTGGAATTGGCATTCTTATGATCTATTATGGAAAAGCCACAAGTGCACAGGTCCTGACCTTTTTCCTTTATTCTCATCAGGTGACGATGCCGATTATCCGCATGGCCGGATGTTTTCAGCAGTACCTGCAGGGACTTTCTGCCTATGAACGGTTTTATGAGGTCATGCAGGAGGTTCCGGAGATTCAGGACGCTCCTCATGCGATTCAGTCTTTTGACAAGCCTTTGAAGGGCAAAATTGAAATCCGGAATGTAAGTTTCAAATATCCGGATATGAAAGAGGAGGAGCCTCTTGTTCTGGATCATATCAATCTGGATATCCCAGCCGGAAGTACGCTGGCTGTGGTGGGCGAATCCGGGGCGGGAAAGACCACTTTGGCAGGTCTGATTCCGCGTTTTTATGAAGTGTGCGAGGGGGATATTCTGCTGGACGGAATATCGATTCGCAACATATCACAATCGCTTCTTCGGAAGAATGTTGGAATTGTCCAGCAGTCGCCGTTCCTTTTTGATACTACGATCCGGGAAAATATTCTTTTCGGGAAGCCGGATGCCTCTGAAGAGGAACTGCGGACAGCTGCACGTCTGGCAAACATTGCCGACTTTATTGAATCTCTGCCGGATGGATATGATTCCAGATGCGGAGAAAATGGCGTCCGTCTGTCAGGGGGTCAGAAGCAGAGAATTTCCATTGCAAGAGTCTTTCTGAAAAATCCGCCGGTTCTGATTTTTGATGAAGCCACAAGTGCTCTGGACAATCAGTCGGAGGCTCTGGTTCAGGAGTCCATGGATCGCCTCTGCACCAGCAGAACCACCATTATTATTGCCCACAGGCTTTCCACAGTGAAAAATGCAGACCGCATTTGCTGTATGCGTCATGGTAAAGTCGTGGAATTCGGCACGCATGAAGAGCTTCTGGCGGCAAACGGCTATTATAAGGAACTGTATACCATGCACAGTTTCTGAGGGGAGGAGAGAAGAAGAGAGGGTTCGTGCGGGACAAAGACTGCAAGTCCGAATCCTATATATTGTATCTTGCAGGGAAACAGTCGTTCGGATCAATGGAACTGGGGGTTCTTTGCATTCGGACAGAACGAAGACATCCAGCCAGATTCTGAGACAATGATGAGCCAGGATGTCTTTTTGTATTCGGATGGACGGTTCTTCAGGATGATTTTACGACCTGTTTTTACGGGGATTCGGAGCGGAGATTTTTCCCGGAGACTTCAGAGAGGAGAGAGCAAAGTCTCCATCCGACAGGGATACGGGATATTCCGTTTCAGGTGCCGGAAAAGTCTTGATTATTTCAAGGGGGATTGTATAGTACGGAAAGGCTGCGGAATCTACCCTGCAAGGGGGAATCTGCCTGAAAAGGCTTGAATCCCCGTTTTGGAAGGTCCTGAGGAAAACAGAAGAGCCGCCGGTAAAGAGCAGCGGATGCAGATGTGTACGGAGAGGCAGAACGTGAATCTTTTGGAAGTAAATCATCTTACAATTGAGTTTTTGTCAGACGGTTGCTGGTATCCCACTGTTACGGATGTTTCCTTTCATCTGAAGGAAGGAGAACTTTTGGCACTGGTGGGGGAATCCGGATGCGGGAAAAGTGTCAGCTGCATGGCACTCTGCCGACTGCTTCCGGAGCCGCCGGCACGGATTTCCGAGGGAGAAATTCTTCTGCGGAAGAGAGAGGGCGGCATCTGCGATATTCTGAAGCTTTCGCCCGGGGAACTCCGGAAAATCCGGGGCGGCGAGATTGCCTATGTATTTCAGGAGCCGTCCATGTCATTGAATCCTGTTTTCCGGGTGGGCAGTCAGATTGCAGAAGCTGTGGAGCTTCACTGTCCGGATGTGGAGGATCCCCGCAGGGAAGCTGTGGAGCTTCTGCGTCAGGTAGGCATTCCGGATCCGGAGAGCCGGGCAAAGCAGTATCCTCATGAGCTTTCCGGAGGTATGCAGCAGCGGGTGATGATTGCAATGGCATTAGCCAGCCGTCCATCGATTCTGGTGGCGGATGAGCCTACAACTGCGTTGGATGTGACGATCCAGGCACAGATCCTGGATTTGCTGGATAATCTGCGCAGAACACGGAAAATGTCTGTGATCCTGGTGACCCACAATCTTGGCATTGTTTCAGAGTTGGCGGACCGTGTGGCGGTGATGTATGCCGGGCGAATGATGGAAACAGCTCCGGTGAGAGAGCTTCTGGATCATCCATGTCATCCTTATACGAAGGCCTTGATTGCTGCCGTGCCGGTGCTGGGAGGGGAGCATCGCAGACTTAGTACGATCCCGGGAGCCGTTCCTCCTCCGTCCGAATTTACGGAAGGCTGCCGTTTTGCGGACCGCTGTGCGCTCCTGAAAAATCTGGACCGTGAAAAGCAGAGACTATGCCGGGAAAAGAAGCCTGAAATGACGGAGATGCTTCCAGGTCATTACTGTGCCTGTCCGTATGGCAGGCGGGGAGATGTACGCACATGATTTCCAGACCTAAAAGCACAGGCAAAACACTGACCCCGTTTCTCGTGATTTTTTCCTTTGTGATTCTGACAACCATGATTCTGCTTTCACTTCGGAGTCTGAAGTCTTCCAGACTGGATGGAAGAAGTTCCATGGATTCAGTGCATTCATAGATGCTTTCCAGTGAAAACGGGGGAGTCGGATCTTCTGCGGATCGGGTGGAATCTTACCGGCTTACACCCCTGGCCATCTACGCAGGGCGTCCTATTCGTGAAAAGACATTTCTGGATGATTTCAAGGAGCTTACGCTGGCTCCGGAATATTAGGAGAGTCTCCAGGAGGCATGGGTGCATCAGCAGAACGGCAACCTGAAACAGGCGGAACAGGAGCTTTTATCTTTGAATCTTGTCTATCCGGATGCCGTGGAAGTTTCTGCTGCTCTATAGGAGCTGTATTTTCAACAGGGCCATTTCCTGGAGTCGGAGGCCATGTTTAAAAAGCAGCTTCAGTACTTCCCGGATGATGTCGCTATTCTGAACAGCATTGCCATGGCACAGCTGAATCAGGGGAAATATCTGGAAGCGCTTTCAAACATGAATCATGTAATTCAGCTTATGCCGGATTCCGGTTCTGCATATTTGAACCTGGCCATTATCTATGAAAATCTGGGGGATCACAGAAAAGCTGTTCAGATGTTTGTGAATGCATACAATAAACTCGGGCGGCATATTATTGAATAGACCAGATCGCCTGTTTTCAACAGTTTGAAGAAGGATCCGGATATTGCAGCCGTTTTTGAATATGAAAGTTCTCAGGAGAAGATGGAACTGGACAGAAAACTGGAACAGAAAAAAATGGAGCAGAGAAAAAAAATCGAAGACTCAGGAGAGACTGATACCTCGGATTTGGATATTTCCGTGCCTGCGGATTCCTCTGAACCTGAAGGGGAAATTTCTTCCAGTGTTGGAGATGTCTCCGAACGGGATCTGCCAGAGAGCGTAAAGCTCAGTCCGAAAAATCCTTCCGTATCGGCTGACAGTATTGAAAAGGAGCAGGAGAATGAGTAAAATCAAAATGCTCAGTGAGAATGTCTGCAATAAGATTGCTGCAGGCGAAGTCGTGGAGCGTCCTGCGTCCGTAGTCAAGGAGTTGATTGAAAACAGTCTGGATGCCGGCGCTGGAAAGCTTTCGGTTTCCGTGGAAAAGGCCGGCTCGAAACTGATCCGCATTGCAGATGACGGAGAAGGTATGGATGAAGATGATGCTCTTCTGTGTTTTGAGACCCATGCTACGAGTAAGATCACAAGCGAGGAAGATATTTACAGCATTTCCTCCTTTGGATTCCGCGGAGAAGCTCTTCCAAGCATTGCGGCTGTCTCCAGAATGAGTATGCGCACTCGCAGACGGGAGTCCCCCGGTGGAGTGGAAGTGGTTATGCAGGGGGGGAAGATGATTGCAGAAAATCCCGCAGGGTGTGCTCCTGGTACGGAAGTGACGGTGCGGGATCTTTTTTACAACGTGCCTGCCCGCAGGAAATTCCTGAAAAGTCCTGCTACAGAGGAGCGGCACATTCTGGACTGCATTACCAATATATCGCTGGCTCATCCGGAAACAGCCTTTGAAGTGAAAATCGATGGGCGGATTTTTCTGTCGAGTCCTGCATCTTCCTCCCTTCTGCCGCGGATCCGGGAGCTTTTTGGAAAGGAGTTCGCGGATGCGCTTCTGCCTGTTTCGAAGACGGAAAACGGAATTTCTGTAACAGGATTTATTTCAAAGCGCAGTTACACCAAAGCCTCTCGTTCGGATCAGCGGATTTTTGTAAACGGACGCCCGATTGAATCTCAGTCGGTTTACCGCGGAATTCGGGAAGGATTCGGCCCCATGCTGGAACGGGGGCGTTATCCGGCGGCGATTATATTCCTGCATATGGATCCCGGATTTGTGGATGTGAATGTGCATCCGGCAAAGCGGGAAGTGCGTTTCCGGAATGATTTTGAGGTTATTGCCGCAGTCCGTTCAGCTGTTACCTCTGCTTTGAGAACCGGCGATCAGGTGATTCCGGCACCTGGAAAGCATCCTTCAGGAGAAGGAGAAAAGCAGAACACGCTTCATGCGTTGTATTCGGATTTCGCACCCTCTGAAAATGAATCGACAGGACTGGAAGACAGAGAAGGAAAAAAAGAGGTCCCTGTAGACTGTGGTCGATCTCTTTGCCCGGACGCATCTTCCAGCGGAATACAGGAGGACTCCGGGAAAACAGTAGTGCTTTCAGGATTACATGATATGGCAGAGACGGTTGTCTCTGAGAAAAGTCATGGCGTTACAGAACTCGGAAGAATTATGCGGTCAGCCCATGTGGAATACAGGGTATCAGGTGCTGTGGAACAGGAAAGTCTTCTGCGTTCCGGAATGGAGTCGCCGGCGTTGTTGTCTGCTTCGGCCCGGACAGAAGGGGACGGAAGGAAAGCAAATGAAGGACAACAGGAGGAATTCAGTGCAGTTGCCGAATTGAAGGCGAATGTGGAGTGTCTGAAGGGAAATGAAAATTCCGTTCCGGAAAGATTCTGTCTGGAACGGGAGGATTCATCGGATCCTGTCCTTGGAGACCGCAGTTTCCGGATCCTGGGGCTTATGGAGAATTCCTATATTGTGGGGACTGTGGATGGAGGACTGGTTCTGATTGACCAACACGCTGCGCATGAAAGAGTGTTGTATGAAAAGATTCTGAAAGGGGTGGACGGCTCCATGAGTCAGAGACTGCTGCTGCCGCTGACACTGGAGATTTCCCGGGCGGATATGCTGTTTGTTTCAAGAAATCTGGAGTCTTTTGAAAAAGTGGGCTTCGAGCTTGAGCCATTTGGGAAAAATACGCTGAAATTAAATGGAATTCCTGCAGTGCTCCCGCAGAACGATGCGGGGGGAATGTTTCTGGATATGCTCTCCAGAATCGCGGAGAACGGCAGTTCCCAGACCGCTGTGCTGGACCGCATTGCTAGGGCTGCCTGCAAGGCCGCTGTCAAGGCTCATGACCGCCTGACATTGGAAGAGTGCGAAGCTTTGATTCGACAGCTCGGACACTGCGAACTGCCGTTTTCGTGTCCGCATGGACGGCCTACAGTTTTGAATATTTCACTTGGAGAGATAGAGCGCCGTTTCGGACGGAAGTGAGAGAATAGACCTGGTTTGGGAAAACGGGTTGTGATACTTTTCGGAGGAAGTCGAAGATGTTTGGATTTTATCGAATTGCGGCGGCAGTGCCGAAACTCAGAGTTGCAGATCCTGCATTCAATACACAGGAAATTCTCCGCTGTGCGGAAGAGGCCTGCAGGGAAGGCGCAGAAATTGCCGTTTTCCCGGAATTGTGCATCAGCGGATATACTTGCGGAGATTTATTTCATCAGAGTCTGCTGCTTTCCGCGTCATGGAAGTCTCTGCTGGAGATTGCGGAGAGCATGAAGCATTCATCCATCCTGATGGCGCTTGGTCTTCCTGTTCATTTCAGGTCCAAACTGTACAACTGTGCGGCCATGGTGTATCGGGGGAAGATTCTTAGCCTTACACCGAAGATTTTCCTGCCGAATCAGCGGGAGTTTTACGAGAAACGGCATTTTTCAAGCGGTACAGATATTCTGAACCGGGCGGTTTATACAGGATCGTAGACGTCAATGAAGGAATCTTCTGAGGAAAAAATTCCTTTTACGGATCGGGTGGAAATTCCATCCTGCGGCATGATTGTGGGTGTGGAACTTTGCGAGGATTTGTGGGCGCCAGTTCCACCGAGTCTGAAAATGGCCGCAGAGGGTGCGAATATTATTTTAAATCTTTCTGCGTCGAATGCCCTGGTGTCAAAGGCCCGGTACCGGAGGGAACTGGTGCAGCAGCAGAGTGCACGGTGTATGTCCGTGTATGCGTATGCTTCAGCAGGGGTCCATGAGTCCACCACGGATACTGTATATGGGGGCCATGCCATTTTAGCGGAAAACGGAACGCTTTTAGCAGAGAACAGAAGATTCCAGCGGGAAAGCGAAATCATTTACGCGGATGTGGATGTGGAGCGTTTGAATATGAGTCGGATCAGTGAAGGCTCTTTCCAGAACTTTGATGTATCGGATAGAAATATTCTTCAGCTTGACGGACATGTATTTCAGGGTGTTTCATCTCTGAAATACCGCCGGGTGGCACCGCAGCCGTTTGTCCCGGGCACTCTGGAGGACCGGGATGAAGTTTGCTCTGAGATTTTCCAGATTCAGTGTGCCGGGCTGGCCAAACGTCTGGAAGTGACGCATGCGGAAAAAGCTGTCATCGGAGTTTCCGGGGGACTTGACTCGACTTTGGCGCTCCTGGTTGTCCGGGAGACTTTTCAGATGCTCGGGATGCCTTTCCGGAATATTGCGGCACTGACGATGCCGGGTTTTGGAACAACAGGCAGAACCCGGAACAATTCACAGATCCTTTCTGAAATTCTGGGGGCGGATTTGAGAACCGTGGATATCCGACCTGCGTGTCTGCGTCATTTTGAGGATATCGGGCATGATGCCGAAGTCCTGGATGTAACCTATGAAAATGTCCAGGCACGGGAGCGTACGCAGATTCTGATGGATACTGCCAACCGGGAACGGGGACTTGTCATCGGAACAGGAGATCTTTCCGAAATCGCCCTGGGCTGGAGTACGTATAATGCGGACCATATGTCCATGTACGCTGTGAACTGCGGGGTGCCCAAGACTCTGGTCCGGCATATGGTACGCTGGTATGCGGACAGGCATCCGGGGAAACTCGGAGATGTGCTTCGAGATATTATAGAGACACCCGTGTCGCCGGAACTCCTTCCTGCAGATAAGGATGGAAAAATTGTCCAGAAAACGGAGTCGATCCTGGGGGCCTATGAACTGCATGACTTTTACCTGTATCATTTTGTAAAGTACGGTGCTGAACCGGAGAAGCTGCGTTTCCTGGCGCGTTATGCGTTCGGGGAACGGTATCCGGATGAAGAAATTGAACGGACACTGAAAATTTTTCTACGGAGATTTTTCACCCAGCAGTTCAAACGCTCCTGTATTCCGGATGGGCCGAAAGTGGGATCCATTTGTCTTTCTCCCCGGGCGGACTGGCGAATGCCGTCGGATGCTTCGGCGGCGTTATGGCTTTCAGAGCTGGAGAGTTCCTGCGGGAAAAAAGGAAAAATGGAATAAATATCTGTCAAGATAAAGAAAAGAAGGAGAGTCCTCCGCTATGACCATGTCTTTGGAATATACTTGGAGCATGATGCGTTCGATGATTTTGGAGCATCCGCTGATTTCAGGGCTTTTTGTTTTCTGGATCGGATGCTGCATTGGCAGTTTTCTGAATGTATGCATCTACCGGGTTCCGAACGGGATGAGTTTATTGTATCCGCCGTCCCACTGTCCGCATTGCGATCACAGAATCCGATGGTATGAAAATATTCCGCTGTTCAGTTTCCTGGGGCTCCGTGGACAATGCAGTGGATGTGGAAAGCCGATTTCTCCGCGTTATTTTTATGTGGAGCTGATGACGGGACTTTTGTATTACGGACTGTTCGCAGTTCTGATTTATGGAAGGAACGGACGCTTTGACTTGATTCCATTGTATGCAGTGGCGGCTGCAGTGGCGATTTGCAGCGCGTTTACGGACTGTGAATATCGTGTGATTCCAAATTCTTTTAATCTTCTGCTGCTTTTGACAGGTCTTGTCAATGCTTCATGGGGAGGGCTGGAAATGCTGTTTGCTGGTGAGTCCGGAAAACAGTTCCTGCACAGCGGGGATGTTCTTTCTCCATTGCTGCTGTCTGCTGCATCCTGCGCCGCAGTGGGAGGCTGTCTGTGGTTTTTTGCGCTGTTAAGCAGAATGGTGTTCCACCGGGAATGCCTGGGAATGGGCGATGTCAAATATATGGCGGCTATTGCGGCGTGCTTTTATTATATCCCTGCAATTCTGATTTTGCTGGCGGCGTGTGTATTGGGGATTGTGACTGTGGGGATTTACCGCTTATTCGACAAAAGACGGTCTGGAAGGGTATTTCCCTTTGGTCCATTTTTGTCCGGAGCGGTTTTGCTGTGGATGTTTTTGGGATGGCTTACAGAAGGCCTGTTTATGAAGTTTTATCCCGGTATGGCTGAAATCCTTTTCCATAGATAAAGTAAATGGCTTTCCACGCAGGGGAAATTCATAGAGAAGGAATGCTGAAAACAAGAGGAAATGTGCAGAAGTAAGGATTTCGTAAAGAAGAGTCAGACCTTATACGGTTGAATTGTATTTGCAAATGGAGAGAAAAAGACCTTGTGAACTATGCTGGATTTGAAGACCGTGTGAAAGAGATGGTTTTGGAGCTTGCAGAAAGTGTTTTTCCAAGGGGAGGGGAGGAAAATTGCGGCAGATAAATAATACGCAGAAGAGCTCCGGGGTTCTTTTCGGGATAGAATGGAGAAAATGCTGCTGAGAGGCGAGGAGAAGGCGCATGTTTTTTGACCGTTTGCTGGAGAGAGCAGTCCCGGGATGGAAGGTTGGAAATCCGTCGCCGGAACTAAGGCTGAAATGCGGAATTTTTACAGGATATCTGGGAATCTGTCTGAACGTTGTTTTGGCGGGGATTAAAGTGACTGCCGGGATTTTGACCGGAAGCGTTGCCATTGCTGCAGATGCGGCTAACAATGTGTCTGATCTGGGATCTTCGATTATAACAACGGTAAGTTTTAAAATGTCTGCGAAACCTCCGAGCCCGGAGCATCCGTTCGGGCATGGACGTATGGAATATATCGGAGGATTGATCGTTTCTGTTCTGCTGGTTTCCATGGGACTGAATTTTCTGTGGGAGTCTTTACAGAGGATTGTGCATCCTCAGGAATTGCATGCGGTGCCTGTGATTCTGATTTTGTACTTCTGCACAGTATTTGTGAAGATGTGGATGTTCCTTTATTTTCGCTTTATTTCAAAACGATTGAATTCTGCGCTGTTCCGTGCGCAGTCGATGGAATATCTGAATGATGTTGTGTGCACTTCTGTCGTAAGTGTGAGTGCATTTTTTTCGTTTCATACGCGTCTTCCGCTGGACGGATGTGTAGGATTTATTTTTTCGGGCATGCTGATCTGGACAGGATGGGGGGTTATGCGGGAGACATAGTCGTCTCTTCTGGGGAATGCTCCGGATAAAAAGTTAGTCGAAGAACTGACAAGCCGTCTGATGGCGTGTCCGGGTATTTACGGCGTTCACGACATTGTGATTCATAATTACGGACCGGACCGATATTTTGCCACGGCTCATGCGGAAGTGGAAAGAGATGGAGACCGGGTTACAGTCCACGATCAGCTGGAAGCGGCTGAGGCGGAAATTGAACGGACTATGCCTGTTCAGCTTTCCCTTCATTGTGATCCTTATGTGAGCGGCGATGAACGGCTTCTTGTGTGGAGACGTCGTCTTGAGAATGAGCTTGCACGACTGGATCCGCATTTGAAATCCTATAATTTACGGCTGATGGAGAGACCGCCGGACGGCAGTACGGTGCTGCGTTTTTATCTTCTGATGCCTGGGATGTACGGCTGGAATGAAGAACGAATTCAAAAACATTTGGAAGCAGTGTTGAAAAAATACGATTAGACAGTGGATTTGGAAATTCTTTTTGAACATTCCAGTTTTAATTAAATCTGCAGGCGTTTTATTCGCTGTCTTTTTTTTTCTGTTGCTCTTCTGTGTGGCGACCGCGGGTTGTGTATTGACCTTCAGATCAATGGATTCCTGACTGAAAGAAGGATGAATCTGAAAAGAATGTTCTTGAGTTTAAAGGAATATTGATATTGGAAAAATGTCTGAGTTCCCGGTTCACGGAGAAGCCTGTTCGTGAAGACTTTGGAACTTCCGGCTGAAATGGGGAAAAGTTCTGAAGTTGAATGGATGCTTCCGGAACAGTCAGAATCCGATTTGTTTTGTCAGGAGAGAGCAGAGGAAGAGGAAAAAATCAGTAATTTTTTCGGATTTGGAGCTTGACTATTCCAGAATAAAACGTATATTGATAATCATTAGTTGTGGTGGTTGTAGCTCAGTTGGTTAGAGCGCCTGGTTGTGGCCCAGGAGGTCGCCGGTTCAAGTCCGGTCTACCACCCCATTTTTTTGATTTTTTTATTCTGCACTGCAAAGATCCCTGCGCCGAAGGTTTTGAGAACCTTTTTACTTCCGCTTTGAGTTTTTTATAGCTTAGGCTATTTCTGAATTGAAAATGATTTGCAGGGGTTATGAACTTACTGCTTTGGGATCTAGGAAGAATTCTTTGTTCCCTGAATAGATCCGGGGAAAATAATCAGCTTCAATTAAAACAGAAAATCTGTTTCGTGCCAGCGGAGGATTTTCAGAAAATTTCTGAAAGAACTTACTTTATCTTTTCCCGCGAAGGGAAAAGATGACCCAAAAAGGTTTGGAAAAGGAAGAGCGCGAGAAGGAAATAACCTTTCCTCAAAAGGTTTTTCTTTCTCGCATTATAAGAGTACCGTTTACAAATACTGTTTCCTCCTTGGGCATAGCCTTTTGTACAACTGTATAAAAAATTATTCTTATCTTTTCCCGCGAAGAGAAAAGATGACCCAAAAAGGTTTGGAAAAGGAAGAGCGCGAGAAGGAAAGAAACTTTCCTCAAAAGGTTTTTCTTTCTCTCATAATAAGTACCGTTTACAAATACTGTTACCTCATTGGGATAGACTTTTGTACAACTGTATAAAAA
>CASERY010000044.1 GCA_949290385.1 uncultured bacterium
GTCTCTTTCTTTTTTTTCTTCAATTTTGGAAGAAAGACCAATATGCCTGGAGTATGGAAGAAGAACCAGATAACGACCGGGTATAGTCAAATTGGTGGTTACCCGGGCGCCTTTTGTGCCGATGGGACTTTTGGTGACCTGGACAAGCAGTTCAGAACCGCAGGGAAAGAGTTTTGGAATATCGGAGACTTTGACTTTTCCACTGTGCAGATGTTCTTCAAGCTCTTTCAGACGTTTGGATTTATCTGCGCGTCCCATGAGGGAGCGGACTTTTTCCGAGAAGGAGCTGAGGATTTTTTTTCGGCCTGCCCGGGTGCGTACTTTCCCGGCCTTGCCGGGGCTGGAGGGCTCGGCAGCTTTCTGCTCAGCGTCGATTCTCCTGAGATTTTCCAGAATGTCGTAAGAAGCCGGCAGCATGTCTCTGTAGTGGAGGAAGGCATTTTTCTCAGCTCCGATATCTACAAATGCTGCTTCAAGGCTGGGCTCCAGCCGTACAATTTTACCCAGATAAATGGATCCGGCTACAATTTCGTCGCTTGGACGTTCCTGTTCATATTCTTCCAGCCGGCCGTTTTTCAGCAGAGCGGAGCGAGTTTCAAGTTCCTCGCAGTTCAGAATGATTTGTTTTTTGGTGTTTGCGGGCATTGTAAGAAGGTACCCCCGTATTCTGTGTTGACAGTTATTCGCCGGTACAGTCAGGACCGTTCAGCAGGATGTCGCCAACTGCAATTCGGCTTCCATTCAGGAAATCTGCCACCGCCATTTCTTTTTTCCCTTCCGGCAGTACTCGTTCGATCATGAGTGCGCCTTTTCCGCAGGCGACCATCAGCTGATTGTTCGCGTAGGCTGCCACTTTGCCGGGGATTGCATTGGGTGCGCTGAAAGTAGTGGCTTTGGCTTTCATAATTTTTACTTTGATGCAGCCTTTTTTCAAGTTCACGCAGAAGCTCATGGAGGGCCAGTTATGGTAGGCACGAATTTTTCTTTCAAGGACTTCCGCATCTTCCTGCCAGCGGACGGAGCCGTCGCTTTTCCGGATTTTTTTAGAAAGAACGACGCCATCCTGGGATTGTGTCTGCGGAACAATCTGATTCTGTACAACTTTTAAAATACAGTTTTCAATCCTTGCTGCTGCCAGGTTGGAGAGAGCCTGCTCAAGCTCTTCCGCATTCATATCCGGCGATACTGGATAACGGTGCATTTCGTAAACGGGTCCTGTATCAAGCCCCTTTTCCATGCGCATGAACGCAATCCCGGTTTCCGGATCACCATTGAGCACTGCAGATACAATGGGAGATGCTCCGCGGTATCTTGGCAGAAGAGATGCATGCACATTCAAACAGCCAAAGGGAGCAGATTCAAGCAGGGGCTGTTTTAAAAGTTGTCCGAAAGAAACCACAACAATCAAATCTGGCGCGATCTGCTGAACTTTGTTCAGAAATTCTGGCGTGTTTACAGAAACTGCCCGTTCGCACGGGATTCCATTGGCATCGGCCCATTTCCCCAGTGGCGTAGGTGTGAGAATACGTTTCCGTCCAGCAGCCTTGTCCGGCTGAGTGACAGTTCCTGCAAGTTCCAGATTTTTGCTGTGCGCGATAGCGTCCAGTACAGGGACCGCAAAAACACCGGCGCCCATAAATAAGATTTTAGGTTTATTGATCATGCTGCCTCAAGTAAATACTGAAAGATTAATGTAGCACAGTTTTCTGATTTGGCAAAGTGTTTTGCGGAATTCGCAGAGGAAAGGGGTTGTTTCTGTTGTCTGACAGACGCAGGTAAAAGTCGATCATCCAGCTTGATCCTTTCGGCTTTACATATTTGACAACGATCTGGTTGATCCCCTTTCGCAGGAAAAGTTGTTCTGCCGCCACCTGATCAATGGGTCTTTGCTCGGATTCCGGGACGCGCAGTTTAAAGATCAGTCTGCCGTTAAGCCAGACTTTCATGGGACCGTTTCCACTGGTGTAGAGTTTCACTGCATTTTCCTCCTGAGCGGAAAGGATAACTGCAGAGGCATAGATTACAGTTTCCTGCCGGACCATCTCCCCGGAAGGCAAAGCCATGCGTATCTGACCGTTTCCCTGGCTGTTTGCGGAAAAATCGGGATAGATCCATTGCTTTCCGGGAAACAGATTTTCTCCGGGGAACATTACATTTTCCTGAATGCCGGATAGCGGTACCAGATCATATCCTTCCTGGGGAATGCTGACGAAAGGCCCGATGATACCCCATCGCATGAGAAACATATTGTCTGAAAGGAAAAGCAGATCCTTTTCTGGCGGACAGAGTTCTGAAACTGCCAGTGCATAGGAGCTTATTTTTTGATCTGCAGAAGCTGTTTGCAGAGCGTCAGCCGCTTCTGTTTTTCCTCCTGAAGAAATGCTCATGGCAGACTGTTGAGTACTGCCGGAAAGGTTCATATTTTTCATGGCTGCTGATTCCGATAAACAAGCACTGGTCCCAACCAGAAGCAGTATGATTACCGGAAGTGGAAATAGATTTCGGCATTCCGACAGGGCTCCGGCGAGAAAATCTACCGGATAAAAAATAGTATGAATCAGCAGCCTGTTCCGGGAACGGTTTTTGTCTGTCATAGAATGAACTCCAGAGAATAATGAGTGAAAAGCCGTAAGCCAAAGTTTTTTTATAAAAAGATGGAAAAACCCGCAAATAATGTACATTCATATTTGACATATTCCAGCCAGAATGTATGTTATATGGATTGAAAATAATTTTCAGATATTTTTTTCGTGCGGTCATGGCCCCCGGTTAAATGGCGCTTGACGCCTTGGCCGCGAATTTAAAAACTAAATCACTGAAAGGATATTGGGATGAAGCAAGCTCAAGCCAAACACAAACTTTGCAGACGTATTGGTTACTGCATCTGGAACATGCCGAACTGCCCCACGGTTAAAGGAAAGAAAAGAACCTATGCCGCTGGTCTCCAGGGAAAAAATGCCAAACGCAAAAAACTTTCCACCTATGGCGAAATGATGCAGGAGAAGCAGAAACTGAAAGCTCATTATGCCTTGACAGAAAATGAACTGCGCCTTGCTTTCCTGGCTGCCAAGAAAAAAGAAGGCAGAACCAACGAACGTCTTATGCAGAGAATTGAAACCAGACTTGATGCAATGGTCTACCGTGCAGGTTTTGCTCCGACTATATTTGCGGCCAAGCAGTTTGTCAATCACAGACATATAAGAGTGAATGGCAAGATTGTTGACCGTGGTTCCTACCTGGTTGCACCGGGTTCGGTCATTACCATTGATGCAGAGAGATCCCCTGCCATTGCCAGCATTGCCAAGGGAATTTCTTCTACAGTTCCTCCGTATCTGGAAACGGACAAAGAACAGCTGAAGATTACCTTTGTGCGTGAGCCTCTCATTGAGGAGATTCCCGTTCAGGTTGAAGCAATGCGCGTGGTTGAGTACTACGCTCGTTAATGAAATCCTGATCTTTGCCGGAATACTGCGTGTAAATCGTGTCCGGCAAAGCATACTGTGGAGCTTTTTTCCACAGCTTATATAGAATGGCTCCGCTGCAGATATCTGCAGCGGAGTTTTTTATGTTTTTATCCATATTTGTAATTCTGCTGAATATTGTATCCAGGGAACACCAGGAAAACATTAAAAAAACTCTGCTTAAATAAGCCTGGATTCAAATTTTAACCTGTCTTGGTATAGCATTCCTCCATTTTGAATTGAAAAAAAGAAGCTATCCATTGAAAAACTTGTGAATATGGCACAGGGACGGGTCTTCATCCATGTTACTATATAGAATTGAAACTTGAATCTTTCTCCTTTGGTGATTGTGCAGTATCTGTATTTCGGGTCTTCATTTATGTTAAGAAAACTTTTTTTCTGCAAGTAACATTATGAGGTATAATTACACACGATGCCGCAGGAGGAGCCGGTTCAGAAAAATATGATAAGGATGAAAGGTTATATTATATGGCTAGTAATACGAAGCAGCCGTCTTTGTCGATTATTTTCTGAGTCGTGCATAAAATGTTTTTGTTATTTAAGAAAAAACACTGTGCTGTTTCATGTATAAAATGGAGCAAACATCCAAGCCTCTGTCCGAACCTGCTCGAACTTGTCCGGATGGCATCGTCTCACATGCTGTTCCATGTATAATGGAACCTACAGATGCATGAGACAATCCATTTCCTGAATGAGTGTTTTTTTGAAGGGGAAGGTTATATGGGAAAGAAGACAAGAATGGGAGTTTTTCCATAGAAAAAATACAGCTTTTTGTGCACTACAGGATCCGGCAAAACATATCTGAGGGGACACCGCTTTTCAGAAAAAACAAAAAATCCAGTTCAGGAGAATACACGCCTGAACTGGATTGAAGGTTAATCATATTTGCTTAAAAATTCAGTCCCAATGATCCCCCTTGGATTCAAAATAGGCGGCGACATGCGGAACTACAGGCTTTATCAGTTTTTTTATGGCTTTGGCATATTCCCGGATTTCCCATTGAGCATGTTCACTGTCACGAAGCTCAAGGAAATGGAGAAGGTTGCTTAGATTTACAGTCCCCCAGAACGTTACCATCATATTCTGCGGAAGTACACCGCGAGCCTGTTCTCTGCAGACCCCGGCTTGGAGAAGATGTTCGTAAAGCTTGAAGGAATCTTCATTGTGTTTTCGGATCAGCTGCCGCAGTTCAGCATCCTTAAAATCCGGATTGTCAACAGAGGCCTGGCGATTGGTTTCAGCCTGAACTCTCAAGTGATCCGGAGTGTAGAACTCCATATCAATTTCGGTATAGCGGCGAGAAATCTCGTTGTATGACCAGGTACGGTGACGATGCCACTGGCCCCGGATAAAGAGCGGACAATGAATACTGAAGGTAAAGACAATATGTTCCAGAGGACTTGTGTGTTTGTTTTCAATCAGATATTTCAGCAGTGCGATGTCGCGCTCTTCCATATTTTTTTTGATTTTTCCGAAAGAAACCCGTGCGGCATTGACAATGGTTGCTTCCGTGCCGAGTGTATCAATCAACCCGACCCAGCCCTGGCCTCCTAATACTTTTACATGGTTTTCAGGGGGAATATTGATGTGCTGCTGTTCTGCTGCCATAATGAATTCCTTCTTTCTTTTGTATGAGCGTTGTGAATGTAAGCATTTTTTGAAGCTGTCTGATGCTGCCGCAATGGAAGAAGACCGTCAAGGATTCTGAATTTGGATGAATCGGAAAATCATCTTTTGCAGACATCCTTATAATAATCGGCACTTCTCTCTTTTTCAAGGTTTCAGTCCGGAAAACACCTTATCTATGTTAAAAAAAATCGTGATAGGCTTTTTTCAAGGCTCGGCTGAAATCTGCGGCTGTTTTCCAGTGTATTTCCCGGTAATCGTCAAGTGCCAGGTTCAGCATTTTCTGACACCAGTCCGGCAGATCCGGGGCAAATGCCTGGATCGGTGTCGGTAGAAGACTGAATGCATCATTGATGTCCCGGCCCTGAAAATTCCTGGGGGCATGAAGCGTCAGCATATAATACATGACAGCTGCTGCTGCCCAGACATCTACTTCAGGTTTTGCATACCGATAGTTTAAAAACTGCTGGCGGGAAAGGTACCCGAGAGAACCGGCAAAATCTCCGGTCTGGGTCAGTCCTGTCAAACCGGCCAGCTGGAAGGGTTTCGCCAACCCGAAATCGGAGATTTTTGCATTCAGTTTCCCATCGCGGACCGTCAAATAGATATTGCCAGGCTTGATATCCCTGTGAACCATTCCATGGACCGTAACAGTTTCTCCTTCCGGATAGGTCGTTTCCTGCCATTCCAGATGGTGGGCATAATCCAGTGCTTCCAGAATTTGCAGGGTTAGTTCAACGGCCGTTTTAAGGGGGAGGGGCTTGTTTTCATGCTTCAAGTAGTCTTCCAGCGTTCCCAGAGGACAGAACTCCATGGCAAAATAAAATCCGTTGCCGGCCCTGCCTATATCTTTTAATTCAATAATGTGGGGATGTCGCATATGTTTCAGAAACTGCGCCTCTCGCAGAAACTGTTCTTTGAACTGATCATCTGCAGCAAGATTTGGAAGAAGCATTTTTATGGCAGCAGCTTCACCAGTACTTGTACTTCTGGCCAGATAAATTTCCCCCATTCCTCCACGGGCGATCGATTTTATCACATGATATCCGGGAATGGGCAGAAGATTGGAAGATTCGGGAAGTGGATTTTCCAGGAACATGGTATGTTCTGCAAATTCAGGTCTTCCTGAAGTACAGCTGAAATTCTCTTCAGGCTTTCTTCCGGAATCAGCTGTTTCCTGCGGGGAAGAGCTGGAATGTTGTCTTCTGCCTGTAAAGAGAGCCTTGAGAGTGGATACAGCGGCACGTTTGCCCGCAGTTAATGCCTCAAAATCCAGATGAATGCGTTTTGTGTGATTTTGTTCTGCTTGCAGAATGGGACGGTGATTTTTCCGGGGAGTGGAAGACTGCTGAGAAGAAAAGAGTGCTGCCGGGAAAGAGGTGTTTTCCAGTTTTACGGTGTCAGACAGTCTATCTGCTGGATTTTCCAGTTGTTTCTCTTCTGCCTGCATTCTGCAGGAGAAGCACCATCCTTGCCATGGTCCTGCCTGAAGGGCTTCTCCTTCCTGATCTTCCGGGATTTCATGGCCGCAGTGCAGACAGATTGCAGCGGGGATCAACCGGATTTCAAATTCACTGCCCGGTAGCTGGATATGGTCTCCATTGTGCAACGGATAAGTCATGAGTGTCTGCTGCTGAATCCCGGTTCGTGCCTCCGGATTGTCTGACCCGATTTGAATTCCATTGACAAGGGTTCCATTGGTGCTGTTCAGATCTTTAATAAATGCTTGTGGCGGGCGAATATCCAGTAGACAATGAGTGCGGGAAACCTCATGGTCCGGAATTACCAGGGTGGAGGATTCAGATCGGCCGAGAAGGCAGAGTCTTTTTTCATCGAAGCGGAAAGACTCCCCCTGAAGAGGTCCGCTCAATGCTGTTAAAATAACACGTGCTCCCATTTTTTCCCTTCCCGGATTGAACTAACTTCTTGAGTTTTTGAATCTGTTGTGGAGGCTTCTGGCGAATGCGGCCTGTTTCAAAAGGACAACTTTTCCGGACTTTCGGAGACAGGCACATTCTGACCTGGATTATTTTTCTTCTTCAGGCCCCTTTGAATGAGGCCGTTTATCCGAATGGCGGATTTAGAAGGAGGCGTAATCTGTGGAAAGGACGCCTGCGTGTTTTAAATCTTCGCGATTGAAAATTCCTGGATGGTGAAAAATTTTTTCAGGGCCCCATGCTCCATAAATGACTTCTACAAGATCAAAACGAATTGCAAGTTCTGGTTTTCCCAGCTCATGCAGATATGCGTAAGCCGCGTTCCAGATTCTGCGTTTTTGATGCCATTTTAAATTTTCTGAAGGCTTTAAATCTTTTTTACTGCCATGTCTATGGTACAGTGTTTTTACTTCGGCAAAAACCAAAGTCTTTCCATCCAGAAGCACAAGATCCAGTTCTGCCCGGGGTGTCCTGCAGTTCCGGATGAGAAGGATACATCCTTTCCGCTTAAACATTGCAGCGGCAGCTTTTTCTCCAGCTTTGCCTATAGCTGCTGTTTTCCTGCGGATCTTTTTCCAACTACTGTTCATTTTGAAATTCCGGCCGTCTGTTTATAAATGGAGAGACAGACCATCCGGCACAAAAAGATCCGGAGTTCATGATTTTTATCCGTCAGAAACACCGGACCTCTTTGGATGGGAATCGCTTTTCCCTCCAATTATTTCCCGTAGGAAACTGCCTCTCCAGGAACCGGCGGGTTTACTGGATTGTCATGGAAGAACTGAACAGCGTCTTCATCGTCAAAGACGCAGCGCGGAGAAATTTCAACCAGACAGTCCGGAGTCCCGTCTTTTTTACGGGGAACTTTTATTCCGGAAAGCTCCATTCTTCTGGCGTCTCTTGCAACCAGCATCTGACGGCAGGATTCTACGGAATCGACCCCAGTCTGGTTTTTGGTGGGGGCAAACATTTCTGCCCGTGATCCTTCAAATACCATCGTTTTTTCTGCCAGAGGAAGCGCATCAAAAATGAAGGATTCCAGCTTAACTGCATTATTAGCTTCCGGTTTGACTGTATTGCCATGCTCATCCAGGTAAGCGACTTTCTTATCAGCCCGGTGCCAGGGCATATTCAGGCGTCCGTCCTTGGTCAGCTGTTCAATAAAGTCGCGTGAAATCACATGAATTGCCGGACTTCCTGCGAGGAAATCAAGGGTTCCGTCCGCTTTCCGGCGTTCGGCGAGTTCCGCCGGCATATCGCTGTATTCAATGATCTGGAGATGTCCCCGTGAAATACAGAAATTTCCGAGTTTTTCATAAGGATTCGTTTTAGGCAGCATCCGGCAGCTCATCTGAGACTTTTCCAGACAATGCAGCCCGATGAAAAGCGGATCTACAACAGGAACCAGCGGATTGTCCACCTGAAAGTAGGAAAGATATTCAACGCCCAGTTTTTTCATGAGGTCAAGGCTGCCGGATTTGCGCAAAGCCAGGAGGGTTCCTCCATGACCGTTTGGAGCCAAAGCCAGAGAATCTTTTGCGGCAAGAATCAGCTGTCCATCATACTGGATGGCAGGCATGGTTCCTTGTGTGAAGAAAGTAATGTGTTCTTCTCCATAGCCGAAATACTGATGCGATTTGAAAAAATCTCTGGTTGCCTTATCATTAAGTTCACTGGTCATGATAAACCAATGGATGGGGGCATTGAACTTTTCTGAAGCTCGTGCAAGGCTTTCTGCAAAGTACTGGAACAGTGACTTGTGACAAACGGGGGTGATGGGATAGGTTCCTTTAGGTCCGTCAAAGCCGAGACGCGTACCTTGTCCGCCGGCAACAGTCAATGCTGCAACTTTTCCCTGGGCAAGAAGTTCTTTGCCTTTCTTCTCTGCTTCTGCGTAGAGTTTTTTCTGTTCCGGAGTTTTTGCCGGAAATGGGAAGAACGGCGCGGGCTGAAGATCATCCGGAATTGCGGTTTCAGGTTTGTGAAAAACATAATCCTGGATCAGTTCCGGAAGTTCATCCCAGTTAATGGCAGAAAGCTGTTTTTCCAGTTTTTCACGATCAGCCGGTGCTGATTTTTCCAGAATATCAGCCATTTTGCACTGATTGGCCTGTTTTAAAATCCGGATTAAGTCATGATTCATGATAAAGCTCCTCTTTCAGCGATAGTTTTGAAGCATGGTATTGTAAATGCCGCGGGGAAGTTTCGAAGCTTTTTCATAAAGCACTTCTGCGGTTTTCTGGCGGTTGTTACGACGGGCGTTTTCAGCAAGGACCGTATAGACAAGCCCAAGGTCTTTTGTCGGAATAATACGAAGATTGGCCCGGAGCTGATCCTGTGTGATGTCTCCCATCCAGAAGCGGCAGAGCAGTGTTACTGTGATGCTGTCCCCCTGGTTTTTGAGCATGAGTTTCTGAGCCAGTCTTGGAAGAAATGTCTGATTCCCGTTATACCATGTCAGGAATACTTTTTCCAGGTCTGGAAATTCTCCCGGCGGAGTAGTAATGCTTAAGGCATCATTGAACTTTTTATGTGAAAGATAGTAGAGGAGCAGATATTTCCTGCATTTGCTGACCTGGTACATCTGGCTCAAAACAGCGCTGTCGAGTTCATGGTTGAAAATAAGGGCGCCTCTCAGCTTGTATAGCAGATAAACATCTTCTTTTTCTTTTTTGAAATCGGGCTGTTCAAGAAGTTTTTCTGCTTCCTGTTCATCCATGAAGTCCTGGGCAATCGGGAGCAGAATTTCCACTGCTTCCTATGGACTGAGGGTGGAAGCGTATGCCTTTAACGTGTCATAGGCATCCTGAGGAGTGGTCCCATTGTAAATCTGGACTTCACAGAGTTTCATACGGACGAAATTATCAGTCGGAAAAACTTCCAGCATTTCGTCACAGACCATTCGTGCATCCCGCCAGCGTCCATCGGTCTCATAAAGCTCAAGCAATTTTTCATAAGGAAGGATCAATGGGGTGTCCATGGTACGAGAAGCCGAACAGGCATTCTTCAGACTGGTTTCAATATCCTGCCGGTCTTCAGCAATCAGCATGGCATAAATCATATTTGCAGCATACGCTTTGGGATTCACCTTGATCCACTGACTGTACTGATCATAAATAAACTCTTCCTGATCCTGATCCAGAAATTCACGAATAATTTTTGCATGGTATTCCAGATCATTCGGATAAAGTTCAAATGCTTTATGCAATTTTTCGATCATGGGTGCTTTATTCGGCATGCGAGCCTTTAAATCGCTTATAATGTCATTAAACAGATTTTCCTGTTCTGACACCAATACCGGTTCTGTGGATTCCTGTGAGGTCTATGAACTGGTGCTGTTTTCCTAAACTGAACTCAAGGAATTTTTTGATTGAATCTCTTCAACCAACTGATTTTGCCGGATGACCTTTTCCACTTGTTTTTTAGGCGATGTCGGTGCGGTCAGAAGTTCCGGCTCGATGGAGAGATCAATCTATTCTCCGGCATTTGCGGGGGGCTGGTTTTCCCGTTCTACAACTTTGATATAGTGGTAAAGAAGGAATGCTGCCTAGAATATAAGAATGAGCAAGCCTGGGAAAAGAAAATGTTTCAGAATGGTAGAGGCTGATCTGGATTCAAAAGTACGGATTTTTGCACTGTCAGCACGGATTTTTGCCGCCGCCGCAGCTTTATCATATTCTTCCAGACGGCGAATGGCATCCAGATTATTCGAATTGTCGACGTCAAGTTTTTGAGTACTGCTTTCACTTTTCTCAGAAACGGCAGCAGCTTGTTCTTTTTTCAGTTCATCATGCGTCTGAAGAAAGGAGCCGGATTGGTGATTTTTTCCAATTTCCAGTCCAGGAGGCAATTTGTATTGAGTTTCATCACGCTGGCGAACTTTAAACGTGATTTTTTTTGTTGTATTGTCGTTAGGCATAGTTTCAATTCTCCTTAGCGTCACCTTGAAATATAATCGCAGGTTCTTTATTTATCAATCAGATTTTTTGAGAAAACAAAAGAAAAAGAAGAATGATGCTATTTATTGAATTTAAAAAAGTTAATGCTGAAAATTGTTTACCTGTTAGTCAATCTGTTAAATGCAATGCCCTTAAAAGCGCATAGAGTGCAAGTAGAATTAGAAGCATTGCAGCTGGAACCAGAAGCATCAAAATTTTTCGAACTGTTGCTCTGGATTGGGATGCTTTCAGTCTTGCTTCTGCTATTTTTCGACTGTTTTCATACTGTTCAAGCTGAATCAATGCCCGTGTTTCCAGCGGGCAGACTTCTTCTGTGGAAATGGATCCTGTGCTGGTCTTGGTGTTCTGGACAGGATGATCCAAATGCGAAGCTGCCTGGGGGGAGACTGGCTGAACAAGGTTTTCCTTTTCATGACCGCTTGTTTTCTGAGCTGTTCCCCCTTCCGCAGAAATGGGAACTGTCATTTCCCTGGCGGATTCCTGTTCCAGCTTTTGGAGCTCCTTTTGTTTGTCTTCAGGAATGCCTTCAAAGATGCCGGGAGGGACTCGGTAATCGCTTCCCTTCCGCTCCCGTATTTGGAAAGTAATTTTCTGTGTCTTTTTTTCTTCGTCCATTTGAGTATCCCCTGGAGCCTGCTTGGTTGATCAATGACTTGACTCACTACCCCCCCTGGAACAAATATAGCAAGTTCATTCGCTGGAATCAAATACGGGGAATGAAAAAGATGAAAAATAGATTTAGAAAAGATTTTCCTGAACCCAGTCGGGAGGATTTAAAATGCTTTTGACCGGTTCGAAAGTTTTTCTGTGAATCGGGCAGGGCCCCAATTTACGAATCAGATCGGTGTGGAGGCGGGTGCAGTATCCTTTATGAATCTGAAACTGATATTCCGGATAAATTTCTGCAATCCGGTCCATATAAAGGTCTCGATGGGTTTTTGCCAGAATGCTTGCTGCTGCGATAGACGCCGACTTTGCATCTCCTTTTACAATAGCCAGACTCGGACATCCCAAGCTCTGTACAGGGTTTCCGTCCACAAGAGCAAACTGTGCACAGGAAATTTGAGAAAGCGCTCCTGCCATGGCTTTCCAGGTAGCGCGCAGAATATTAATCCGATCAATTTCTTCCGGAGAAATTTCACAGACTCCATACAGAATGGATGGTTCTTCAAGGATTTGTTTCCGCAGTTCCATCCGTGTACGTGCTGAAAGCTTTTTGGAGTCATTGAGCCCTGCTGGAATTTTTGCCGGGTCTGTGAATACAACTGCTGCAGCAACAACAGGGCCGGCACAGCAACCGCGGCCGGCTTCATCAATGCCTGCTACAAAAGAAAACCCCTCTGCCCACTTGAATTTTTCGCAGGCGAGGAGTTTATCGTTCATGGACATGTAGCCCATCATGATACAAATCCGGTTACTTGGCTTCGGGACCAAAATATTTCTGTTCTTTAACTTTGGCAGCTTTACCGATTTTGTTTCTCAGGTAATAGAGTTTAGCGCGGCGGACATGGCCTTTGCGTTCGACCTCGATTTTTTCCACACGGGGGGAATGAATCGGGACGATCTTTTCCACACCGTAGCCAAAGGAAACACGTCTGACAGTGAAGCATTCACGGATGCCGCTTCCTTTGCGTGCAATAACTACGCCTGTAAAGTTCTGGATACGTTCGGTAGAACCTTCCACGATTTTTGTGGAAACTTTAACAGTGTCGCCGACTTTGAAATCGGGGATTTCAGCTTTGCACTGTTCCTTTTCGATTTTATCGATCACGTTCATATTAGAAAACCTCCAAAATTAATGAATTCAAAACAAATCCGGCCGTTTGTCCAGCGTTCTGTTCAAAGACTCGGCACGCCGCCACTTTTCAATTTTCTGGTGATCGCCCGACATCAGCACATCGGGTACCCGCATCCCATTGAAAACAGGCGGCCGTGTATACTGCGGATATTCCAGAAGTCCGTTTTCGAACGATTCTTCCTGATCGGATTGCGGATCTCCCAGTGCTCCGGGCAGCAGTCTTACGATTGCGTCGGTCATGACCATGGCTGCCAGGTTGCCGCTCGTGAGTATGAAATCACCGATTGAAATCTCACGATCGACAAAAGTTTTTACTCGTTCATCCACTCCTTCATAATGTCCGCAGATGATAATCAAATGCGACTCTTTTGACAATTCCCTGGCCAGTTTCTGGTTGAAACGCTCTCCGCCCGGACTTGTCAGAATAACTTTCGATTCATTTCTCCTTAAGGTATGAACCGCTTCAAAAAGAGGTTCCACCTTCATGAGCATTCCCGGTCCGCCACCATAGGGTTTGTCATCAACCGTTTTTCTGGAATCATGTGTATAATCCCGCAAATTCACCGTATGGATCTGCACAAGATTCTCTTTTCTGGCTCTTCCCACAATACTGCTGCCCAAGGGGCCTGAAAAAATTTCAGGGAAGAGTGTAAGGATGTCGATCTGCAAACACACGCTCAATCTTTCACGGCTGTATCTTCGTCGTCAATAACTTCGATCATGACCCGGTCCTGCATTCTTCCCGCTGCACCTGCAACAAGCGAGCGCAATGCAATGATGGTTTTTCCTTTTTTACCGATAATTTTGCCGCGGTCGGATTTTCTGCATATGATATTGATCTGCTTGCTGTCACCTTTGGCTTCGCTGATAATTTTTACTTCGTCCGGGTAGTCCACAAGCGCTTTCACAACATACTCCACAAAACCGATAATATCTTTCAGGGATGTCGTGCGGTCGGCAGATGCGGCGGAAGATCCGTTTTTCTCGCTTTTCATGTGAGGTTTGCCGCAGGCACAGGAACACGGTTTGGGATCCTGTACAGGTTTTGACCCGCCGAAAAGTTTAGACATAAATGTCTTGATACCCACTTTTTCTCTCCGGTTTTTCTTCTTGTTGGAAAAAGTTCAGCAGACTATTTTAATCCACGGCAGTGAATCAGTTAGCTGCTGCATCCTTTTTGAAGTTTTTCTTCTTGGTGTAAGGATCGGGCTGACCGTAAACTTTGGATTTGCCATCTTTGGCGCGTTTATAGATCGTTTCAACGGTTTCAGACATTTGAGCTCCCTGGGAAACCCAGTATTCCAATCTTTCCACATCCAATTTCTCATCGCTGCGTCTCGGGTCATAATAGCCAAGTTCTTCGACCATTTTTCCGTCACGCTGTTTGCGAATGTCACAGACCACAATTCTGAAGCTGATCCAGTTTTTCGCACCTGTCTTTTTCAATCTGATTTTCACCATGATGGCTTTTTCCTCATTTATACCGGTTTAAACCGAAATTGGTGCGGATTTTTTTCTCTTCCGCAATACAAATAAAATTCCTCTCCGGAAAACCGGAGTTCTAACAAAGGTTCAATACTATAATCCCGGCTTTGAGTTTTGCAAATTCAAGATCACACTTTTCGGGATTTTTTCTTTTATTTTTTATCGTTTTAGGCTGAACGTTTTGAGATTAGCGTCTGTTCTCCTGCATTCTTCTTCCGGCTGGAAGATATTTGATATCGGTGCAGCTGTCCGGTCCTATGATCGCCTGAATTCTTTTTAAAATGGCATCTTTGATTCGTGGAGACTCCAAGGCTTGGATATAGGCAGGATGAGAGACTTCCAGGTACAAGGTCCTTGCATAGATTTTCAATGGAAAACTACGTCTGGCCGTGGATTCTCCTGCTATCTTTTCCCATTCCATCTGGATCTTCTGTAGATTCAGAGTATTGGCAGAGATTTTCCGTCTGAGCACCTTCTGGAGAATTTCACCAATGGGACGCGTCTTGGGCAGATATTTCATCATTTCTGCCTGGGCGTCTTCCTCTCCGTACCATGGCTGGAGCACGGATAAAAGTTTTTTTCTGGTCCGGTAGCTGTTTTTCTGGGTAACGATGGGGGGCTCTTCAGATTTTTCAGAAGATGACTGCGCGGGATTCTGATGCTGATGATACGGATTTCTACTGGGTGTTTCCATGGATGGAAATCCTTCTGTTTCAGCTGCACACCCTTTGGAATAGGCTTGTGCAGGCCTATAGGGCTGTATCCTGCCGGATCTCCGGAGGGATGATTTCGCATTGTTTGGGTTCTGCTCCTGCTGTTTTGATTCATGCGGGAGCATGGATGTTTCCACGGAACCCTTTTCAGCATTTTTCGGATAATTTTTCATAGATACTTGATTACATAACAGGAAAACTGGAAGGGAAGTCTCTAAAAGCAAAACAGACGCCATACATTTATGGAATGACGGCGCCTGTTTGTTTATTCGTATTTTTCTATTCAGGATGATCCTACCCCGAAGGGCTAAAGCGGCAGAAGCAGAATATAGCCAACCATTTTAAATGGTGCAATGATGCCTCTCAGCAAATGGCGCAATCCGAGTCTGAACATCCAGGGCGAGAGAATGGTTGATTCAACGAGTCCGCAAGGCAGGAATACGATCATATTCAGGGCCTGGATGCCAGCCTTGATCAGAAGTCTTCCCATATTGCCGATTGTTCTGGACAGAATCGGAGTGAGGATCCTTGCACCCTGCATTGCAATCGGGGCAAGAATGACCATGGAAACCGGTTCCACCGCCTACACTTCCTGCTGAGGCTTGAAAAAAGCGACAGAGGCAATGATAATCGTTGCTATGAGAAGAAATCTACGAGTCATGGTTTAATCCTTCCTGTATTCGGCGGCCGGGTCCTCCTGCCCATCCTTCAGTACAGACTTGACATTTTTGCGGAAGAGAGAATATTCAACAGAATCCACGAGTGCTTCCCAGGATGCCTGAATAATATTTTCTGAAAGACCTACGGTGCCCCAGATGTCATGACCGTCGGTGCTTTCGATCAGAACTCGTGTCTTGGAAGCGGTGCCGTCATTGCTGTCCAGAATCCGCACCTTGAAGTCGGAGAGATAGAAGTCCTTGATTTCCGGGTAAAAACGTTCCAGAGATTTTCGAAGTGCCAGGTCCAGTGCATTCACCGGTCCTTCTCCTTCAGCTGCAGTCAGTTCGCTGACTCCGTTGACACTTAGTTTGACGGTTGCCTCGGAAATGGTTTTGTCTCCCTGTCTGCGCTTTTCAATGATGACGCGGAAGCCTTCCAGTTTGAAATAATGATTCCAGCTGTGAAGCATTTTATAGAGCAGCACGGCAAAGGATGCATCGGCTGATTCATATTCATATCCGGCATTCTCGCGGGTTTTAATTTCATCCAGAATTGCTTTGATATTGGCGGCCTTGCTCAGATCCAGCCCAAGTTCTTCCGCTTTCATGACCAGATTGCTTTTCCCGGCCAGGTCAGACATGAGAATGCGTCGATGGTTTCCGACTGCTTCCGGGTTAATATGTTCGAAGGTTCTGGGGTCTTTCTGCACAGCGTTCAC
>CASERY010000045.1 GCA_949290385.1 uncultured bacterium
ATGGTTCCGTAAAATCAAACTGAAGATCCATCGTCTCCGTACCGGCAAGAGCACTGATCCTTGCCCGCTGACCACCACCAGTAAAATAGTTTTCAGGATCAAACAGATCCACGTTCGAGTGCTGAATTTCAAGCATACCCGCAACGCCGTCGGAATCACTTACGGCAGCACCGACACGACCGGAAATAAAAGGCCTCTCCTGAACATTGATATAAACATCCTTCTTCCCAGGTTCCGGAGAATTAAAGGTTACGATTTCAACGCCTTCCACATTATTAACAGGCTCATTTCCCTGTCGTCTTCTCCTGGCTGCCTCCGGGCCGCCGAAATATCCCATGCCCAGCAGGCGTTGTTTGGATATTTCAATTTTCTCACGGTCAACCGGGTCCCCTTCCTGCAGAAGTGTCTCCCGCACAATTACCTTATACTTTGTATACTTATTTCCAGTAACATAAATCCGGCCTATTGTATAGGGTCTTCCTTCATTTAAAATATATTCCAGATCCACGGTGTGCGTTTCGTAATTCGGATTCCGTACTACATTGATATAGAACTCATCATATCCCATTGGAGCATAAATGCTTTCAATCATCTCCAGATCCCGTTGCTCAAGCTGGACATTGTACACGTCTCCGCTCTTCAGGGAAAGCATCTTCCGAAGTTCATCCTCTGTACACTCCACGGCTCCCGTAATTTTGATGTCTCCAACAAAATAGGGCTCCCCTTCCTCCACCACGAATGTCACGTCTGCCCATTCAGGGTCTCCGTCATAAGCCGACACCAGAATATCCTTCACGGTAAAATCCAAATATCCTTTGCGCCAGTAGAGTTCACGCAGACGTGTCTTATCCTGCTCAAGCACGGTTTTATCCAGAAGTCCTGCCTCCTGCTCCAGCGGCAGCCATGAAAGCCATGATGCACTCAGCAGTGCATAACGTGTAGCTATAGCATCCTGAATTTCAGACAGATCAAAAACCGTTGCTCCTTCTGCAAAAACATCGTGGATTCGCACTCGGAGACTTTCATCGATTTGAAAAACCACTTGAATCCGATTCGGGCTCACATTCTGGATTTCAAAATTGATTTTTGAATTCTTCAACCCTTGCTCATGATAAAAATTTCTGAGACGGTCCAGAGATTCCTTCAATTCCGCATCATTCAAGGGATTGTCCAGAGTCAAGCGCACAAATTTCCGCAGAACACTGTCTGAATACTTACGGTTTCCGTTGAACACAACTTTTTCAACAACAGGCTTCGGCGATACCTTGAAAATCAGCTGTCTGGAACCATCCGGCTGAATATTGACAATCGAAACGACATCGGAAAAAAAGCCTTTTGCGTAAAGTCTCTTCACGTCCTCATTCACAACCCGTTCAGAATAGTTGTCCCCCTTTCGGGACTGTATCTGGTTCATCAGGAGATCCTCAGAAAACTGGAATCCGGCAGGGTCTTGCTCAAAAAGCACCTCACTGATTTTCTGTGAATAAACGGTTCCAGGGACCAGAGCCAGCAGCAGGGCCAGAAAAAAATATTTGTATCGCCTTTTCATCATAAACTAAAAAATTCCTGTTCTTTCAACGATCTAACCAGGTACATTGCGCATTTTCTGGGAAAAACCGAAAATCTTTTAGCGGAATGTAATCCCATTCTGCCATAAATGCAAGGGGTTTCAGGAGCCGGAAACAACCGATTTGCTGTCCTAATCTGTATAACGATGATCCACAGAACGAAATTCCATCAGTGCAGGAAAGAACAGAAGATCCACAACACCTGTCTTTCCGTTACGATTTTTTTCTACGATAAGTTCCGATTTTACACCGGATTTATTCGCGTCCAGATTTGATTCCTTTGCTTCATCACGGTCACGGTGCAGAAATACAACCACATCCGCATCCTGCTCAATAGCACCGGATTCACGCAGATTGCTCAGTTTCGGACGTGCCTTCTTGCTCTCCCCCTTCTCCACTTCGCGGTTCAGCTGGGCAAGCACCAGTACCGGCACATCCAGATCCTTGGCCAGTTTCTTCAATCCGCCGGAAATAGCCGCCACTTCCACCTGTCTGCCATCCTTGGCTGCCTCTCCGGCTTTCATCAGCTGGAGATAGTCAATGACAATCAAATCTATGCCATGGGAATCCTTCAGTTTCCGGGCTTTTGCACGCAGTTCATAGATAGAAATACCTGCAGTCGGGTCGATATAAAGATCCGCCTGGGACAACGTGGAAACTGCTGTTGTAAGGCGGTTGATTTCATTTGGTTTAAATGTCCCGTCATTGATGGAGCTCAAAGGCACCCGGGATTCCGTGCAGAGAAGACGCTGAGCGACCTGTTCTGAACTCATTTCCAAACTGAAAAACGCTACCTTCTTCCGCGGTTTTCCCGGTACATTTTTCAAAGCTATATTCCGCACTATATTCAGCGCCAATGCTGTTTTTCCGATGGATGGCCGGGCCGCCAGGACAAACATTTCCTGTTTTTTCAAACCTCCACCAATCAAGGAATCCAGATCCGGATATTCCGTCGGGATACCGGGCTCCACACGTTTTTCAAGCAAATCCATAAAATGCTGGAAGGTTTCACGCATCAGCTGCTTGATGTCCTTAATTTCCGGCTGGACAAAACTGTTTCTTACATTAAATAAACTGGTCTCAATATGATCCAGCATTGTTTTTATATCCGACTGCGGGTTCCGGCATAACTCCAAGGCATTGCTGCATGCACGGACTGTTTCCCGCAACATTGCATAATCCCGCAGAATTTTGCACCAAACTTCCAGATTGGCCGTACTGCCAATGGAATCCTGAAGCTCCAGCAGATAATTCATTCCGCCGATGACTTCAAGTTTATGGGTGCGTGACAAAAAATCCTATACAGAATAAATATCCACACTGTCATGTCTGGACTGAAGCGAAAGAAATGCTTCATAAATGGCAGCGTGTTTCAAATCCCGAAACATCACTCGGGAAATGGCTGCATAATATGAATTATTTTCAGAATCATTTTTCCGACCAGCAGCATGGTCGGGTATATTGAATCCCCCCAGGATGGAAGCCACTGTATTCAAGCTCTCCGGTTCCACAAGAACAGTCGCCAATACAGCACGCTCCGTTTGGAAATCAGCAAAATCCGGAGGAACCGATCCTCGGCTGTTGTTCCAGGACGATTTCTCCGGATATGACTTTACTTCCGGAATCCCGGAAGTAAAGTTCTCATTCACATTGTTTGCATTTTCAGCCATGTGATTCAGAATCCAATCAATCAGGCACGGACGACTTTGACTTTCGCCGTGGCGATTACATCATGACGAATATGCACTTCTGCAGTGTATTCGCCAAGTGACCGGATCTGCCCTTCAAGTTTCACCTTGTGCGGCTATACTTTTACATCAATGCCATGAAGGGCTTCACAGATAATACGTTCCGTAACAGAACCAAACAGATGGTTGTCATCAGACGCCTGCATCGGAATCACCAGTTCCGTTGTGTTGATCTTTTCAGCAACAGACTGAGCAATTTCAAGATCGGCTTTGCGTTTCGCTTCAATTTTTTCCTTGTTGGCAGCAAGCTGTCTCAGGGCGGCTGTGGAAGCTACCGTGGCAAGCTTTTTCGGAATCAGGAAGTTTCTGGCATAGCCCGGAGCAACATGAACTTCCTCGCCGGCAAGACCCAGATCTTCCACGTCCTGAAGAAGAATTAATTTCATGGAGGCCATAAGTAAATGCCTTTCGTCGTTATATCGGTTTACAGTTTGATATTTATTTCACGCGGTTCTTAACGAACTTGAAACACCCGTCAGAGAACCAGAGAAATAATTCTCGCTCTCTTAATAGCGGTAGCGAGCATCTTCTGATGTTTCAGGCAGGTACCGGTAATTCTACGGGGAAGAATACGACCTTTTTCAGTCTGGAATTTCTTCAGCATATCTGCGTCTTTGAAATCAACATAGTTCACTTTGTTTTCGCAAAGTCTGCAAATTTTCGGCTTGGCAGCACGTCTTTTGGGACGGCGTCTTTTATTCTGCATAGCCATGTGTCAAAATCTCCTAATAAAAGAAAATTATTTTTTTATGGTCTTTTCATCTCAGAAAGGAATATCGTCCACATCTTCAAACGGATCTTCTTCCGGCATAGCCGGTGCAGATTCATTCGGATGGGCAGTGGATCCCGAACCCTGTGTTCCGGAGCCGGTTCCTTGTCTGGAACGGTTTCCTCCGTTTCCATAGGAAGGCGGCTCATTATACTGCTGTCTCTGATAGGGACTGCGCGCCTGCGAAACCCCACCTCCCGAATAAGCCTGACGGGGAGATGCATAGGTTTGAGACATACCATCGTCACCAGGCATAGATTCATCCATGCCTCCGTTGTCCATATCATCGCGGCGGCTGTTCATATTCAGGAACTGAACACGCTCTGCGGTTACGCGCAGGCGTGAGCGTTTCTTCTGGGTATCCTTTTCAGTCCACTGATCGAACACAAGACGTCCTTCAATGAACACGGCTGAGCCCTTCTGAAGAAAACGTGAACAGCTTTCCGCCTGTTTTCCCCATACAACGATGTCCACAAAACAGGTTTCATCCTTTTCCGCACCGTTCTGCACATAACGTCTGTTGATGGCAATGCCAAACTCACAAACAGCCGCATTGCTCCCAGGCGTATAACGCAGTTCCGGATTGCGTGTCAGATTTCCCATCAGTAAAACTTTATTCAGTGATGCCATTGAAAGACTCCTTTCTGATATTCAGGTCAGTCAGTCACTTCCACAGTGCTGATCGTGGAACGGACCTGATCCGGACGATCAAAGTTGATGATCAAAAGTCTGATGATTCTTTCATCCAGCTTGTAGAATTCACGAATTTCGGTTTCCTTGGCAGGATCCAGTTCAAAAACGTAATCCCAGTAAATACCGGCTTTGCGTTTTTTGATTTCTCTGGCAAACTGTTTGCGGCCCATGGAAACGCTCTCGTTCATGACGCCACCCCAGCTCTGAATGTTCTTGGCGAACTCTTCAGAGAAGGCCTTCCCTTCATCCTCGACTTTTCTCATGTCCAGAATGAATACTGCTTCATACTTTTTCAAGCTAACACCTCCTGGTGTGTTGTGTTTCTTACTTTTTATTTGAATCATTTCAGATTGCTTCCGGATCCTGCTCCGGATTTTCATCCAGGCTCAGATCCATGGGATTATACTGGTTCATGGCACACTGAATCCCGCGGCGCAGCATCAAAATAACTGCATCGGTTGCGGCATCCAGGACTTTGCTGCACAATTCCCAGTCTGGTCCTTCAAACTTTGACAGCACAAAGTCCGCAGAACCCCGGCCGTTTGACATTTTCCCTATGCCTATGCGCATCCGGGGAAACGATTCAACGCCCAGCCCCTGTATCAGGGATTTGATCCCATTGTGTCCGCCGCTGCTTCCATTTTTTCGTATCCGGATCCGCCCGAGGGGGATGTCCATATCGTCATGAACAACCAGGATTTCCTCCGGTGCGATCTTTTCCGATCTTGCAAGCGGCACAGCGGCATTTCCGCTGAGGTTCATATAAGTCAAAGGCTTCTGGAGAATCAGACTCCTTCCGGCATAGACGCCTTTCCAGAATCTGGACTCATACTGATGATTTTCCCGGAAAGAACCTTTCGGCATCTTTTCCAGTAGACGGTCTATCAGCATAAATCCCATGTTATGACGTGTCCGGTCATATTCTTCTCCCGGGTTGCCCAATCCGACAATTAACCGAATCTCCGGTTCTGTCTGATTTCCCGCGCCCATAGATTCATGATCCTCTTTTCTATTTCAGGTTTCAAACAACCTCTGCAAAAATATTACTTCTTCGCAGCGGCTTTGTCTGCTTCTGCAGCAGCAGCTTTTTCAGCTTTTTCCTTAGCGCCCACAACCTCCGGCTCAGCAGCTTCGCCTTCAGCACTTTCAGCCGGTTCCGGCAGATCTTCAGGGACTGCATTCGGATCGATCACGGTAAAGACCACCAGATCGCCATGGGTTAGAATCTTGACGCCTTCCGGAACAACCAGTTCAGAAACATGCAGAATATCTCCGATGTTCAGCTTGGACACATCCACGGTGATGTGTTCAGGAAGCGCATCCGGAAGACACTCTACTTCCACTTCATGAATATTCTGATCCAGAATACCTCCAAGCTATGCTCCGGCAGGAGCATCATGACCGGTATGAAGCGGCACATGAGCCTGGATTTTCTGATCTTTCTTGACTTCCAGGAAGTCAAGATGCATCGCCTTGTTCAGCATGAAATCGTTCTGAACTTCTTTCAGCAGCACAAGGGTTTCTTTTCCGTTTTCCATCAGAGACAGGAGGTTCAGTTCATACTTTGACACTGCCTCCCATTCACGGGCGTTCACAGCCACAGTTTCAGCAGCCTCACCCCTGCTGTAAATCACAGCAGGAATCATGCCCTGTTTTCTGAGTCTGCGGGCGTCCGCGCTACCGTTGGCTACACGGGTCACCACATTCAGTACGTGTTTTGATTTTGCCATTTTAAATCCTTTCAGATATATGATTTTCGAATTTGATTCGATTCCGTCTCAATATCAGGCGAACAGGCTTGACAGTGAATCGCCGCTGTGAATGCGTTTGATCGCTTCTGCAAGAAGCGGCGCTACACTGATGACATGCACTTTGGCTCCGCAGTTGATCTTATTGGGCACTGTATCGGTTGTTACCAGTTCTTCAATGCAGCTGTTGCCCAGCTTTTCTGCGGCTTTCTCATTTGCAAGGAAATGCGACACGGTTGCATAAACTTTAGCGGCACCCTCTTTTTTCAGCAGTTCTGCTGCAGCGCAGAGTGTTCCGGCGGTACTGGTCATATCGTCCACAATCACACAGGTTTTGCCCTTCACGTCTCCCACCAGATGAGAGGAAGCCACATGGCTTGCATCTACACGGCGTTTAGCTACTACAGCAAAGCCGCAGCCGAGTTTATCAGCATAGCTCTGTGCCATTTTCACGCTGCCTGAATCCGGAGAAACAACCACGGATTCATCATCCATTTTTGATTTCAGGTATTCCATCAGGACCGGAGCCGCATGAAGATGGTCCACAGGAATATCAAAAAAGCCCTGAATCTGAGCACAGTGAAGATCCATTGCCAGAATGCGGTCGGCACCGGCACATGTCAGGAGATTTGCCACCAGTTTTGCTGTAATGGGCACACGGGGTTTGTCTTTTCTATCCTGGCGGGCATACCCGTAGAAGGGAATCACAGCAGTAACGCGGGCCGCAGATGCACGACGGGCTGCATCAATCATAATCAGCAGTTCCATCAGATTTTCATTGGTTGGGCTGCAGGTGGGCTGAATCAGGAACGCATCCGCATTTCTCAGAATATCTTTGTACTGAACAAAAATTTCTCCGTCAGGGAATCTTTCAACACTCACATGACCGAGTTCCTGCCCCAGGCTGCGGGCGATTGCTTCTGCGAGCGCGGGATTGGAGTTCCCGGCATAAAGCCTGATATCTCTTGCATTGCCATCCATGGCGACCATTCTCCGTTTTAACTTGGAACATTTTACGCTTATAGAGAACTTATCCGGACGGATTGAACAGCTTTGGAGGAAAAATAGGAATCAAAAAGATGAACGTGCAGAACCTTTGCATATTGTTTTTTGCTTTTAAGATAAAACTGAAAAAAACGATTCAGCTCTATCTATTTTCTGCATCTTTATTTCAACCTTTTGGCCTATTCGCCTGCGCCGTTCTGAGACGCGGCTCTTTACTAAATGTAAAGAGTGCGAATTGAATCCGGTTCCGGATTAAGGTTCCCTGTTGCTGAGGGATATGATAGTATACTCTTCTTTTTCAGATTTACAAGCTCAAAAAGAAGAAATTTAACGTTTTTATCCAAAAAAATCCATGGCAGCTTCCTTTCACCGATCTTTTCTGCATACACCGGTGA
>CASERY010000046.1 GCA_949290385.1 uncultured bacterium
AAAGTCGTTTTCATTCAACGCTATTGGAAAGCTTGCGATATCTGTCTAAACCTATTTTAGAGGAACGAAAGCTCATTGAAAATCACGTAGACTGTGAAGCAACTTTCGGACATCGATGGGCCTTAGCTCAGTTGGCCAGTAGTAGCAGCTAGCAATAAAAGATGTTTCAAGTCTCTTATAAAAAAACAAAAATATTTTTAAATGTATCTGTTTTTGCTATCTCTGAAAATTAAAAGTATTTGCGGGAGAATCAGCGCTGGATAAGCAGTGCAAGTTGCGTCCGTTTTGAAAATTTTTATGGTTAGTATTTTCTTTAATATAGCAGATTAAAGAAAATGTGGGGGATTGGTAAGAAAAAATCTTGTTTATTCCATAAATGAAGGATAGATCGTTTGTAATTCGAAATTTTATACGATATGTTCCTGTTATATCAAGAAAGCAGGAGGATGTGTATGACAGGAAAAAAATATTTTGGAGCTGTGCTTATTGCTGCTCTTATTTAGAGCGGCGGGTGTCAGAGTGAAAAGAGTGTTATACGTTTGGACTACAGTGACCCGGATCAGAGTGAGAAATGGACAAATAATGTTCCAGGGGGGGACTTTCAGACAGTTGTTTCCAAGGCAGGGAAACGGGTATTCCCGGCAGTGGTCTATATCCGGGTTGTGCGAAGTGATCTGGCTGATGGAAAAGCCAGCAACCAGGTGGTTTCCGGATCAGGCGTAGTTATTACTCCGCAGGGAGAAGTACTGACCAATTACCATGTGATCGACAAGGCTCTGGAGATTCGGTGCCTGCTCAATGATGGTTCTGCCAGAACGGCAACTCTGATTGGTTCTGATAAAGAAATCGATTTGGCTTTGCTTCGCCTTGATTCAACCCCGGAGGAAGGCGAATTGAATGTTCCGGCGGCAGAGCTTTCTCATAGTAAAACACTCCAGGAGGGAAGTTTTGTCATGGCTATGGGAGCGCCATGGGGATTGAACCGTTCCGTTTCAATTGGCATTATTTCCTGTGGAAGCCGTTATCTGCCGGATAACAGTCAGTATACGCTGTGGTATCAGACCGATGCAGCAATATTACCAGGAAACTCCGGAGGACCGCTTGTCGATACGGAGGGGAATGTTGTTGGAATCAATACGCTGGGAGCTTCAGTAGTTGGAAGTCTCGGCTTTACACTTCCTGCCACAACAATCCTTGATGTGCTTCCTAGACTGCGGGAATACGGACAGGTCAATTGGGCATGGTTTGGATTACAGCTGCAACCATTGCGAGATTTTGACCGCAATATCTATTTTAATTATCCTGATGGAGTCATTGTATCTGGGACAGATCCCGGCAGTCCGGCTAGAAAAGCAGGCTTCCTGCCGAATGACAGAATAGTGGCAATGGATGGTCAGAAAGTAACTGTTCATACAATCGAAGAAATGCCAGATTTCCGCAGAAAACTTGGACTGCTTCCTTTTGGTGTACCAGTCAGTTTCACTATCGTCCGCAATGGAGAAACTCAGGAAATTACAGTGGCTCCAACGCCAAAAGGTGAGATTGAAGGAGATGAACTGGCTTGTCCAAGATGGGGGCTGACATTTAAAGCTATCAATCGGTTTGATACACCTGAACACTATTTTTACCGGGAGAATGGAGTTTATATTTTTGGAGTTGCTTAGCCGGGAAATGCATGGAGAGCTTCTATTTCCGCAAATGATATCCTGACGGCTGTGGACGGAGAGCCTGTGGAAACTCTTGCGGATCTGAAAAAGATTTATGAGCGTGCAGTTGAGAATGTGGACGATTCCCCCCGGGTTACACTTACGCTGCTTCGAAATGGCCAGATGATACAAAAAGTTCTGGATTTTTCAATAGATTTTGACAAGGAGTGAATGTACCATGAAGAACGGATTTATCCTGTAGTTGGCGGCGCTTTGCTGTGCCGGTCCGGTGGCTTTGGCTGAACCTTCATCACCCCTTTCTCCGGAATTACCGTCTGGAACGGAAGGGGGGATCCTGGGGCCGGAGACAGAAGAACTGATTGAGCTGAACAAGACAATCCTGGAGAAACTTTCTGCCTCGCTGGTGGATGTGGATTATTATCTGAAAGAGGATGATACCGGACAGCGTCCGCCTTTGGCTTTCGGTTATTTTTGTCCAAACTGTAATGACATCCATTTTTCAGACGGATCTAATTAGATTGCAGAACAGCGTCCTGTGAGAACTCCCGGATATGCCATTAGTCCCAATGAATTTGTTGCTTCGGATACCGGATTGCTTCCGGAATGGTATTCCAGATTGGAAATCCGTTTTGGAGATAAAACTTATCCGGCGGAAATTGTCGGGCGCAATCTGGAACGACGCAGTGTCCTGATTCGGACAGAATCACCGATTCCGGGGATCAAGCCGTTGCAGTTTATGCCGGAATGGAAGGGAAAACTTTTTGCATTCTTTTCAGCGGAAGATGCAAAAGACGGCATTCGGAGAGCTGGAATAAGTGCTTATACACCAACAAGCATTGAACGGCAGATTTCCACAGAAAAGCTATGGCTGAAGACTCCTCCCAATACTCTTCTGGTTAATCCGTCTGGAAATGTTGTTGCCCTGTCCATGACAGATATGCTTCCTCTGGATGATTCTCTTTTCATTCCCCCTTCTGAATGGCCGTTCATCCCGGAAAAGGAATGGGAAGAACAACAGAGAGCGCTTGAAGATTCCCTGAAGGGAAATTTTTATGTGGCTACAATCCGCTTTTCCGTTGATGCCAAGAAACAACAGCGCCGCCGCTACCGTGTAAGCCATGAAGAACGTTCCGAAGTGGATGCAGTGGCAATGCGTCTTGCCGACGGTAATATTTTCGTTAGTATTCCGCTTTCCCCAGTGCAGACAGCACGTATTAACAGGATTACCATTCAGTCGGAAGGAAAAAACGTTGAAGCTGAATTTGTCGGCTCTCTGCCTCAGTTCGGAGGTTTTGTGGTGTCTGCAAAATCTCCTTTGCCTGGGAAAGGCATTGAAATTTTTATGGATGATATTACCTCATTTAGAAAACAGCCGGTACAGACGGCTGTCATTCAGCTTTTTGGAAAACAGCTGAACTTGCAGGTAATTCCGGAGTGGCTTGACTATTTTGAGCTTGGCTATCATGGCTTTGTAGCTCCTGAGGTCGCCCGTAAAAAGATGTCATATATTTTTTCGAAAGACGGAAAACTGCTTGCGCTTCCACTTTTTCGCAGAACACTGGAAAATGAATACAATCCATATGAAATAAAAATAGTCAATGCGCAAGTCCTGCCTGAAGAAATTCAAAATTTTGATGCCAATAATATTCCGCGTGCTTCCGGTTCAGAAGATGCCTGGCTTGGAATCGATTTCCAGAAACTGGATGAGGATCTTGCCATTGCCAATCAAGTTTCAGAATTTACTGATAACGGGGATCGTGGTCTGATTGTGACTCGAATCTATCCAGATTCTCCGGCAGAGAAAATCGGCCTGAAAATTGGAGATATTGTGCTTGGAATTCAAATCCCCGGCCAATCCCCGCTTTTCTTCGATGGGTATGAATATGATCAGTAGAACTTCCAGTTCCCGTGGGCACAGTACGATCAGATCCCTGCAGAATATTATGATGAAATACCGACTCCATGGCAGGGGCTTGACAGCGCACTGAATGAAAAATTGTCCGAAGCCGGTATCGGAAGTAAAGTAAAACTTTCCGTCGTTTCTGATAAAAAAATGAAACTGCTGGATTTGACTGTAAGTGCAGCGCCTGAAAATTATGAGTCAACAAAAAAATTTACAGATTCCTCTTTAGGTTTGTCCGTAGCCAATTTGACGTTTGAGGTGAGAGATTATTTTAGATTAAAACCAGAGGATAGTGGCGTTGTAATTTCCAGAGTCCGTGCAGGTGAGCGTGCAGCGGTGGCCGGGTTGAAACCCTTTGAGATTATTCAGAGTGTCAATGACACCCCTGTAAAGAATATTGAAGAATTTCAAACTCTGACGGAAAAGGGTGGAGACCTGAAGTTCAAGGTACTTCGTTTTAACAAGACACGTATTGTTACCTTGTCCAATGTTCCGAGTAAAACGGCGGAACCTGAAAAGTAAAATTGCTCAGATCTCTTGATCTTGGCTTGGACTCCCGTTCTGCAAAACGGGAGTTTCTTTTTTATTCTTTTTATTCCACAAATATAGGAACAGAACATTTGAAACTTTCTTTTCCTTCCAATTATTAGAGTGAAAATTCCAGATCCTATACGTGAATTACCTGATGAAAATGAAAGATTTTCTAAAATAATAAAAAACTGCTGCAAATGCAGGGATCCTTTTATAGTTTTTCCAAAGCATTTGCGGCAGTTTCTTTTTTCTGTCTTTGTAAAAAAACAGGAAATCTTTTACTTTTGAATAGTCAAGTTTAAATTCCCGAGGAGACCGAATGGCACCAGGAATCTATCTGAGTGATTGTACGCATAAAACTTTTCTGCGCCACACCAGCTTGGACTAGCTTCATCAAAATAGAATGGTCCATGCGAATTCCTCCGGGATCCAAGGACTGTGATTTCCAGATGATTCATTCCATCTTTTATAAACTTGGAAAGATTCAGCCGATAGGGTGCCCATCCCAGAAACAGTTCCGGCGATTCGTTGCAGTGAACCAGTAAAGCTACACCGCGCCAGGATGGAATTTCCAAAATAGTTTCAGTATCTGGTTCCGGATGAATTTCCAAATCAGCTTCGTAAGTGAAATTTCCTGAATAGTACTGGAATCCCTGTTTTACCAGATCCCCGGGAACTACAGTGGAGGGTAGGGGCCCAATTGAACTGTTCCGCACTCCAAAGGCACCTGTAAGATAAATGGTTTCAAGACCGGAATGTTCGGCATTGTAATGTGTTTCAAGACGAAGTTCGTTGACACCCTTACAGATAAGGCTTCGGGGCACTTTGCGAAGTCTTAAGGAGTGATCACACCAGAATCCAGCGTCCTCTGCAGGAAGTTCTATACCATTCAGATAGACTTTAAAAAATTCAGAGTCCTCAATTCCAAGGAAACAGTCAGATTCAGGAATGGCATCACAGCTGAATTCATAAAGAAGTGAGATGTCTGCAGATTTGTATTGTTTTCCCTGCACCTTCTACAGCCACGGCTGAATCATGCCGCCCCCGCGAATATTTTCTCCCATCATCTCTCGGATTTTGCAGTCAATGGAAAGAATATAATCTTCTTTGGCATACTCTCCACCATTTACGGAACAGCGTGCCATGTCCAATGGAAGAACATTGGGTTCATCCAATTTATATTTCCATTGAGCGGGGAGGGGAACTTGTGCCTTTTTAAGCGGATTTTTTTCTTTTCGAATTTTGAAGGAATCAAACGAGGCGGAAGAACTTTTTCCAATAAGGAAAAGTCTGGATTCCAATTCATCAAAAGACGTCTGGATGGCAAATTTTCCATCAATGGAAGTTGTCTCAGCCCGAGTGATTTCCCCGGTAGTAAGATTGACTTCCAATGCCTGACTGTCTGCTGATACATCGTTTATTGTGATGGTTGCTTCCGGAAAAACCAGTTTGCGGTCACGAACCGAAGGCGCATCGGCATTATTTTTCGGAATCGCAGTACCGAGATTACAAGCGAAAAGAACAAAATCACTGCCGTCGCGTCTGAGCAGAGAAAAGACAGGCTCAATTTCCTGTTTTTTCCCATCTGTAATGGATAGCAGCCGTCCAGTTACTTCTGCCTCTGCAACGATATGTTGAAGATTCGTTTTTTCAAAGGCCTTAAATTTTTCTGCCGGTTCTTCAGAACGTGTTCCATCCAGATATTCAGGTGCACGGTTGAGATAAATAACTTTGCCTCCCAGAGAGGCAAATTCTGTCAGAAGATCGAGGGTCGTTTTACGAATTGTACGAAGTTCCGGCACAATCACTGTATTGTAAAGAGCTTTTTCTACCCGGAACATGGTTTTTCTGCCCGGGACATGGTCAATAGAGGCAGATTTCGATAGGAGATATTCTTCTCCGTAGTCAAAGTCCAGATTAGCGGCAAGAAGAACATCTCTTAGTGCGGTGAGTCTTAAATCTTCAGCAGCTGCCTTTTCCTAAGGGAAGTTATTCCATGCAAAAACACCCCATGTGGACTCAATAGGATGTATTACAAGAATCGACCGCTGTTCTACACCCATATGCAGAGCTTCACAAAGACGTGCAAAATAAACCTCTACATAGAGATATTTCTTGTACCAGGGAGAAGGTTCAAAAATACAGGCAGGATAATCGCGTTTTGCCTCGCCTTTCATGGAATACCAGGCAAGATGCTGACAGCGGAAATTGATGCCGAGCGCATACTGCCAGTCACCCAGGGCCTTATGTCCGAAAAAGGGGAAATCCCAGCCTGTGCATCCATAGGTCTCTGTAATGCGGAACTCTTTGCCAAACTGATGGGCTACAGAGGAGCATTGCTTGGCAGCATCAAAAAGCATTCGGTGTTCTGTGAGAAGATCCATGCCCGGGATATCTTCATAGACATACCCGCGCATTGCACTGCCTGTACAGCGTGTTTGCGATGTCAGGAAATCCTCACAGAGAAAATGTCCGGTAAACTTCAGATGATGCTCCCGACACCAGTCATAAATCTGTTTCATAAAAGAATGATAAAACAGATTTGTTGCAGTATTGAAATATTGAAGACGAATTTTTGAAAATTCTTCATTCTGAATAGAGTAAAGCAGTTCAGGAAGATAATCCAGCAGTGATTCTCCATAATTTTTTTCATATTCTGAAGGAAGTTTGTCCGTCCAGGGCAGTGTATTCCCCTGCTGATAGGTCGGTTCATCCGTAAAAATGCCTGGAACCAAATTTCCAAAATAGGATCCGAACTCATGATAATATGCTTCATGGGTTACACGAATAAATTCCTGAACCGCTTCAGGATTCAGGGTATCCAAATAAGTCTGGTCATTGAACCAGGAACGCTGGTGGTCAATTTCGCGGAAGAAGCGATATTTTTGTTCATTCGGCTGAACTGAATCATCTTTTTGGATTCGACGGTAGCTTTTCAGTACGTTCTGATCAGCAAAATCCAATGCAAACCAAGCCAGAGTCAGTTCTCCTTCATGATCCTGAATCGAATCCGAAGAACTCACTTTTTCTGCCTTTAAATGCCGCATGCGGTATTCGGGATTCTTGGTTACAAGACCGCCTGCAGCTCCAGATGGCCAGCGGTCTTCATCGTAAAGCCAGGGATGAAGTCCCAGTTTTTCACATTCTTCAATGGAAGCACGGAGAGCATCCATAAAATCTTTTCCAAGGTAGGGATTTTCAAGGCCGACACGAGAATGAAGGAAAAATCCTCCGCAACCCATTTCTTTAAAAATGTGAGCCTGTCTGCGCATTTCATCCGGTTTCAGATCTGCGTTTAGAGAATAAAAAGGAAAACCACGATATTCAGAACGTGGATTTTCTATTCTGGAAAGAAGATTTTCAATCATGAGAAATTACATGCCTTTTCTTGTTTTGTTTCTGAAAAAATAAAAAGACTAAAAAAGTCTGCAGCAATCCATGCTTTGTCTGCATTGCAATACTATATAGAGAGAATATATGCTGTTTCACAAAAAAATCAATGAAAATCCGTTATTTAATCATTAAGTTCATAGCTAGAGCGTTTCAAACCACAGTTATGCATCTTCCATCTGCGGATAGGGTTCTCTTCTGTACAAGATGGATTGCAACAAGACAAAAACAGAAGTTGTTGGGTGTCTTTTCCATTTTTCTTCATCCGATCAGATTGATCCTGAGAAATAGATCGATTTTTGAATGGTATACAGGGATGTTTGACTGGGGTACTGAAAAAATCTGACATTGGTTTCTTCGTCTATCTCAGCCTTTTTTGAATTCCAGTCATTAGGGGATTGTTGTATTTGACTCTCTTCCAATGACAATAAAAATGCCGTTTCTCAGAATGAATAATTCTATAGATTATTTGATAGAATGTTGATTTAATAAAATCTCTTTCTTAGATTGAGAAAACAGAGTCGAAAAATGAATAAT
>CASERY010000047.1 GCA_949290385.1 uncultured bacterium
CACGGATACCCTGCTTGTACTGGAGGACGCCATTGCGCTTTCAGACCGCAGCTTAAATAGATTGTCCACAAGACCAGGAAAAGCAGAAATTTCCACAGGGTCCCCCGCATTCAAAAAAATCAAAAATTCTCTCCTTATCCCCCGGGGAAAAGACTGAAAAATAATCTCGCCGGCCAGATTCCAGACTATCTCATGGAAAAACAATTGCAGGAACATCCACAGCCAGAAATAGATTTTATTATTGTCCACGGAACCATAAGAAAAGCAATCCGGGGTTCCCTCGCCCGGCCAAACAGACTCGTGCCAGCCGCCAAACCTATTAACGATTTGCCCTTCTCCCGAAGCAGACATCTATTTCTTTAAAACCCGATTTCAAACGCTTTCCGTCTGCGGAAAATCACATGGCTTCTGAATCCGGCGGCTACAGCAAGTTCCACAGCCTCTTTCAAACCTGCGGCAACTTCTATTGGAGCATGTGCATCTGAACCAAAAGTAATGCGCATTCCCGCATCCTTTGCAAGTTTCAGCAGTTCCAGAGAAGGATAAATCTCATGAACCGGCTTTCTCAACCCGGCAGTATTCAATTCCAGACACACATCCTTCCTTGCGGCAATCTCAAAAACGGAACGCATCCGCATGAGAAAAGAGGCCGTATCCGTCGGAAAAAAGCCAAACTTCTTGGGCAAATCGGCATGCGCCATAATTTCGAAATGAAATCCCGTTACAAATTCGCACAGAAGTTCCGTATACCGCGTCCATACCGCATCCACACCGCGTTTCTGCCATTCCGGGATCTTTGCCGGATCGTCAAACGCAAAGCCATCTACGTAATGAACAGAACCAATGGTATAGTCAAAATCCTCCCGGTCCAGAAGGTCGTACACTTCCCGCATCCGTCCGGGAACATAATCAAACTCCGTGGCATACAGCACTTCCATACCGGAACCCTCCGCTTCTTCCTGCGACCGGCGTACAATTTCACGGTATCGGGAATATTCCAGCGGAAGCATCCGGAACTCAGAATCATATCCGGAGGGAGCCGGAAAATGGTCAGAAATGCCAAACCAGCGAAGTCCGGCATCCATGGCTCTTTTCAAATATTCAGCACTCTCTCCACCGGCATGGTTGCACAGTTTCGTATGTGTATGAAGATCTGCAAACTGCATCATCAGGAATCCCTCCTTCCGGCATATGCGTTAAACCGGACAAGTCTTATTTCCAGTCCAGAATTTTCTTTTTCAGCAGAGACAGAACATGTTTCAAGTCATCATTTTTCAGGCAGTTCTTCTCAATTTCCTTACAGGCGTGAATCACGGTAGCATGATTGCGCCCACCGAATTCCTGCCCAATCAGCTGCTGCGTATTCTGTGTCATATTCCGGCACAGATACATGGCAATCATACGCGCTCCCGCAATGTCCTTCGTCTTCTTGGGCCCCGTAAGGTCATGCACATGCAGAGAAAAATGATCCGCCACCACACGCTGGATTGTATCAATGGACACTCTCGGAGCTTCAGCAACTTCATCCAGCAGATCCGCAAGCTAATTCTGAATCGTATTCATGGTTATCGGCGTATTCATTGCAGTTGAATAAATCAGCAGCCGGAGCATGGCGCCTTTCAACGGACGAATATTCGTTTGAATATTCTGTGCAATATAATTCAGGATCTCATCATCCACATTCAGCTTGTGCAGAGCCCTTTCCTGCCGGAGAATGGCAAGACGTGTCTCAAAGGAAGGCGGTGTAATCTGCGTGGTCACCCCCATTTCAAACCGGGAAACCAGACGCTCTTCCAAGCCAGGAATATCAGAGGGCTGCTTATCGGATGTGAGAATAATCTGCTTGCCCGCATTATGCAAAGTGTTGAAGGTATTGAAAAATTCTTCCTGCAGGGCTGTTTTTCCACTGAGATGGTGCACATCGTCAATCAGCAGCAAATCGACTTTCCGGAAAGTATCCCGGAATTCATTGTGCGTCTTGTTGCGCAAAGAATCCAGATATTCATTCAGGAAGTCCTCACAGGAAACATAGCGGACCACGGCGTTGGGATTCCGGTTCACAACATCGTTTGCCACCGCCTGAATCAGATGAGTCTTTCCCATACCCGGACCGCCGTATATATAGAGAGGATTAAAGACCTGTCCCGGGGATTTCGCAACAGTCTGTGCAGCCGAATAGGCATAGCGGTTTTCCTCGCCTACCACAAAATTGTCAAAGGTATTCCGTGCCTGACAGTTCGGTGCTGAAATCCGTCTGGCAGCTGTCCCGGTTTCAGCGGGATCCTTTTTCCCGGGTTCAAACCCGGAATCCGGATCCGTGTCCGGAGAAGGAGGCACATAGCCGTATTCAAAACGAATTTCCAGTTTTTTACCGGTAATCTTAACCAGGGCTTCCCGGAGGAAATCCCCGAAATTGCTCAGCATCATGGAACCGAAAAATTCATCAGAAACGCCAAGAAGGATACTGTTATCGCCAAGTTCCAGGGGAATGGTCTTGTCAAACCACATGGTACAAGCCATTTCGGATACATTTTCTCTAATATACGAACAAACTTCCTGCCAAACACCATTGACAGCATCCTTTTTCTCTTCATCCATCTCGGAAAAACCTTTATTCATACCAAAAAATCAAAGTTATCAACAATTCTGTTCGAGTTATCCACAGCTGAACTGCCGCGCGTCAAAAGAACTCGGATCCAAAAGGCTTTTCAAGGAGTTTCCATCAAAAACAGAAGATACCTTATTCAAAGATTTAAATCGTTAAATTGAGCGTAAAATCTGCTTTTTCAGTCCCATTTTTCTCACATTTTTCACAAATGAGAAAAGGACGCGAAACTCCTTGAAACAACTTTTTGAAAGTCACAAAACCCGGCTGCTTATTATTAACACAGAGGGCCAGTTACAGACAAGTTACTGACAAGTTATTAACATTATCGTCAAATCCTGTTCACATCCTGCTTGCGTATCTTTAATTTGCACGCATTTCAAAAATTAGCAAGTCTTTTTCTCGACTTTTTCATTTTTCACAGGCAATTTCCAGTGGAATATTTTTTCAGCTGAGGCATATTACTGACATAGGAACAAAAATAAAAAAAGACTGTCTTAAAAACAGCCGCAGGACTTTCATGAACGATTTCAGAGAATTTTCTGGAGCGTGCAGCACTCTACTCATGCTCCATTTTTCTCCGGAACCGCCGGAAAAAGCCGACTCAGAACTTATTGCTTTTTCTTTATCAGGATATCAGGCTTTTTTTCTTCCCTGTCTGCGGCAAAAAAAACAGGATGCTGATCTATGGGCAAAAACAGAATATTATTCCTGGCCGATTATTGTCTGACGCCTTTCGAAAAAATTCCTTCTTCCGGAATTCTATGTGAAGGCGATAAAATTATCGGAACCGGTGGATCCAGTGCCTTTTCCATGTATGAGCCTGGACTGGAAATTGTCCAGATGACCGGATGTTATGCTGTTCCCGGTTTTATAGACAGTCATATTCACGGCATTGGCAGTTTTGATGCATCTCTTGTCTACGAGCAGTCTGAAGAATCCCTGGAGGCCATGAGCCGCAATCTGGCAAAACACGGAGTTACAACCTTTTTTCCCACGATTGTCTCCAGACCCCGGGATTTAATGATCAAAACCATTGAACGTCTTTCTTCCCTGCTGGAAAAAGGCTGTTCCAATGCCGAAGCTCTAGCAATGCATGTGGAAGGGCCGTTCATCAACATGGAAAAACGCGGATCCCAGGATCCGGGCAGCATCTGTCCGATTGACCTCGGATATGCCAGAGAAATGTTTGAAGCCGGGCATGGACGCATTAAAGTGATGACTTTCGCGCCTGAATTAAAGCAGTCAGATAAACTGATTGAGCTCATGTTGGAATATGGAGTTATTCCCTCTATGGGGCACAGCATGGCCGATGAAGCCCAGACAATGCGCGCCATTGATGCCGGCTGCAGGCGCTGTACCTACATCTTCAACGGCATGCCCACGCTTCATCACCGCCAGTCCTCTCTTACAGACGTGGCTCTGACAGATGACCGTGTAGCGGTGGAAATTATTTGTGACGGAGCTCATATACACCGCCGCATTGTCGACCTTACCGCCCGCTGCAAGCCCAAGGATAAGATTATTGGTATCAGCAATGCTGTTACACCTTTAACTCCGTATGATCCGGCCCTGCGTTCCGGCAAACTCCAGGAAGAGGACCAGTCCGGAATCATCAAGACCGGCGCGGGAGTCATCACGGGCGGGACCATGACTCTGGAAAACTCCTGGTTTCATCTGATGAATTATGCGAATATGGAGCAAACGCTGGCGGCTGCCTGTTTCTCCCTGAATCCGGCGATGAATCTGGGGTTGTATTCCCGCGGGGAAATCCGTCCCGGGCGCCGTGCGGACATCACATTTTTCGATACCAGCACTAATACAGTGCGTATGACCGTTGCCCGTGGAAAAATCATTTACAATTGTGACAACTACGAATAAAAAAGATAACAGCAAAGGATCTTCAAGAGAAATTTTTTCTCCCTTTATGTTTCTGCACGTCCTTATCCATCAGTACGTCAGAATCCAAGGAAAACAGTAGATCCCCCGCCTTCAGAGATACCATTCCGGACAATAAAACGAGCTGCCAATTATGAGAAAAATCAAAGACTATATCCTTCTCGACTCAGGATTCTGCAAAAAACTTGAACAAGTCGGAGAATACCGTATCATTCGTCCAGCACTCAATGCCTTCTGGAAGCCGTCTCTTCCCGAAGCTGAATGGCTGAAAGCTGATGCCATTTTTGAAAGAGAATCCTCCGGCGGCGGCATCTGGAGCTGGGCACACGGCCGGAATCCCGGCTCAAACACGGAATGGACTGTTCGCTGGGGTGATGTCAATCTGAATATCAAGCCAACGGCCTTCGGGCACTTAGGCTTTTTCGCGGAACAGGCACGCAACTGGCAGTGGCTCCGCGACTGTATCGGCAAAATGAATTTTCATCCTCAAACATTAAACCTCTTTGCCTATTCCGGAGGCGCAACCATTGCCATGGCACAGGCCGGAGCGGAAGTCTGCCATCTGGATGCCTCAAAAGGGATCATCGAATGGGCCAAAAAGAATCAGATGCTGAATCCGGAAACAGACAGACATATCCGCTGGATCTGTGATGATGCTATGAAATTTGCAGCAAGAGAGGAAAGACGCGGTCATCGCTATAATGGCATTGTGCTGGATCCTCCAAGTTTCGGACGCGGCGCCCAGGGCCAGGTCTGGAAAATCGAAGAAGGCCTTGCAGGTCTGCTGGACAGCTGTAAAAAGATTCTGGATACCAGACAGCCGTTTTTTATTCTTCTAAGCTGCCATTCTCAGGGCTTTTCCGCCACATCTCTGGGCCGGATTCTTTCCGAAGTTTTCCCGGAACAGAAAGACTGTGTCGATGCCGGGGAAATGCTTATTCCTGAACACTCCGGCAATTTTCTTCCGGCCGGCCTGTACGCAAGAATTTTCTGGCATCCGGGGAAAAATTTTAAAAATGCGGATAGGGCATAAACCACTGTTTTTGCATCTCTTCCGGATCGTCATTTTCTCCGATTTGTTTCATTTTCCAAGTGCTTTTATGTGGTCTGATTCCGGGAAAAATTCTAGTGTTTATGCTTGATGGGTTTTCTCTTTTTAACTGAAAAATGCCTCCAGAAAAGCAAGGCTGTCGGGAAGTATTTCAGGAATTCATAAGGAAACCATTTCTGCTCTGCTGCCGGGACGCTACACACCCTGGCAGAATCTTCTCCTTTACAAGGTTCCAGACATCCATTTTGAGACGATATGAAATAACAATGGATTCAGGGGGGGGATGGACCGGAAGGAGGACAACAACAGCGGGGTTGTAAAAAAGCCCCGGCAGATCCAAAGTCAAAGTTGTCTATATCCACATCCGACATAATCCGAATAAAAACAGCCTCCAGCTTTTATCTTTTTATTTTTTATCAAAATTATCAAAGACTTTATCTGCCTTTACAGATTCTCCAGAGAAAAAAGAGAAGGACAGAGAAAATATGACCAGAGCAATTTTTTATAAACCCCCCCAAAGAAACTCGTCAAATCTGACCATTTGTCCATCCAGCTGTTTTTATCCTTGTCCTGCGGAGTTTCGAATTTGATTTTCCTCTTATAACGGTGTATTTTACCAGAGATGGCAGGAATAGATTCCAATTCATGAATTCCTGCTGCAGAGAACTCAAGCAGCGGCATAAAATATCACCAAACACCAATGGGGGAAGTTTCATGAGCAGCATTTTTCAAAATGTTTCAGCGATGAACAGCGCTCCCGGGAAGAAAAGGCTTTTATCTGAAAAAAAGATCAGGCATTTCTTCCAGCCGGAAAGTCCGGCTTTTTCCGGAATCAGGAAAGTGTTTTCTACGGGATCTTTTCTGGACCGTATGAGAAAAGCCACGGCTGACTCTGAACTTTCGGCAGAATTCTCCTGGACTGGGACGGTTCTGCATGTTGAACGAAAAAATCTTTCCAGAAGCCGATGGAATTTCTTTCAGGGATTGGCTTATTCAAGCTGCAGCTTATTTCACACATTGATTCCTGAAAAAATTCATGCCTGCCTGTTTCAGCACAAGCCTCCGTCGTACAGCTGTCCGGTCTGAGGATATGACAGGGAATTCAATCTGAAGAAAAGCTCAGACTCATTCCAGCTTTCAGAAATATCTGTTCTTCAGAAGGCCCGTTTTTCTTTCCGTCAAACGCTTAAGAGAAAAGGATGTCCTCCCGTTTTACAGGCATGGATGTGTGTAAAGCAGAAAATTGGATATCCCGCCAGTTTTTCAGACAAAAACAAAGGATCTTCCGGTATTATTTCAGGGGGGTCGAAATCTGACTGAACAAACAGAAAACGCTCCGGGATTTGTTTTCCCGCTCTCCCGGAAAACAGCAGGACGCTTTCCGCACAGTTTTTCTGTAAAACAATCGGATCTCCTTCCACAGCACGAAACAAGAGTTCCGGAAGGCTTTTCCACCACACCCCCAAGTGCAATCCATCTAAGACAGCAGGCACAGCAAATGACCATAAAATACACTTTCTCGGCAGATCAGAAAGCCGAATCCCTTTTAGCTCAGGCCATTTCCGGTATCCGGCAGGATATTGCCTCCATGAAACATTCCAGTGAAATCCTGTCCGTTGCCCTGGGCGGCAGCTACGGGCGCGGTGAAGGAGGCGTCACAGTCGATGGAAACCTCTATAATAATATTGATTTCTTCGTGGTTCCCTGTAAAACATGCAGACATTTGGACTTCATCAAGGATGAAATGGATGAAATTCGTCTGAAATGGCAGGCAATTCTTTCTATTGATGTCAATTTCTATTTTCTTCCCTCCGAGGCTTGTCTTCATGCAAACGCCCGGGTTCTTCCCATTCAGGAGCTCCGGGCTGGGCATGAAGTTGTTTTCGGCAGTTCCAGCGTATTCTCATCGATTCCGCGGATTCCCTGGGATCAGCTTCCATGGCGTGAAGGATTTCGCCTTCTGCTGAATGCCGGCACTGGAATTCTTCTCTGCCGGGAGAAAGAACTAAAGCATGAGGAATCTGAAAAAGACCGCTTCCTGATCCGCCATGCGTTCAATAAAGCAGCTCTTGGCTGCGGTGACGCTCTGCTGATTGCCCGGCATAAGTACAGCAGAACAGGTCTGGAGAGACTCCAGGCGCTGAGAACGCTTTCCATCCCGGATGAACTTTACCGACGATATGAAGCCGCACTTCAGGAAAGATTCAGTCCTGCTTCGAATCTTCTGCTGGACCTGACGGTGGAAAATCCTATAATGAGTCTGCTGTGGCGGGATTCTCTGAGGGAATTTGTCACCTAGGTTTCAGGCAGAAACTGCACCAATGCCGATATAGCTGTAGATATGCTGTGCCATTTACCGCACCGGCTGAGAGAATCCCCTGGCAACTGCTGGAAAAACATGTTCTGCTCCATCCGATACGCTAAAGAACTCAAGCCGCTGTTTCCGCTGACAGAACATCCGCGTGTCAAACTGGTTGCCTTTCTGGAACAGCTTCTGGAGGATCCGGCACTGGATTCAGAGCAAATGGAAAAATTCATGTTTCTTTATAAACGGTTCAGCAGCTTTCTGTAAAAGTTTTTTCTTCCGGCTTTTTTTAAAAAAAGCCTTTCTTTTAAGCGAATCGTGATATATTATTCTGAAAACTGAAATGAAGAACTTCATTTTCTGTCATAGATCTTTAGATACAAGGAGTGTAAAATGGCTGAGTCCGTACTTGAAATGATCCGCGAAAAAGCAAAAAAGCTGGGTCGTAAAGTAATTCTAACCGAATCCGACGACATCAGGAATCTGAAAGCCGCCGCGAAACTTGTTCAAACCGGTTATGCGAAACCTGTTCTTGTTGGAGACGAAGAGGCCATCCGCAAACTTGCCGCAGACAATCAAATTTGTCTGGATGGAGTGGAAGTTGTTGATATACTCAAGACCCCCAATCTCCAGAAATACATTGATACCGCTGTAGAAATCCGCAAAAACAAAGGTCTTACACAGGAACAGGCTCGCGAATGGCTGAAGGATACCTGTGTTTTTGCCGCTGCCATGGTCTGTGCCGGCGATGCTCACGGCTATGCGTCCTGTGGAGGCAACCCCAAAGGATACGCCCATAACACAGCCCAGAAAACAAAACCTGCTCTTCAGCTGTTTAAAGTAGCCAAGGGCAATCGCATTGCTTCTTCCTTCTTCATCATGCAGATGAAGGATCCGAAATGGGGATACAACGGCGTGATGTTCTATGCCGACTGCGGACTGAATATCAATCCCGATGCAGATCAGCTTGCAGAAATTGCTCTGACAACAGCAAAACGTTTCAAAATGTATACCGGAGCCGAACCGAAAGTTGCCATGATTTCCTGCTCCACCAATGGATCTGCACACGATCCGATTATTGAAAAAGTTGTTGCAGCCACAGCCAAGGCCAAAGAACTGGCTCCAGATCTTCTGCTGGATGGCGAAATGCAGTTTGATGCAGCGGTGATTCCTGAAATCGGAGCGAAAAAATTTGCCGGTTCTAAAGTTGCCGGTTATGCCAATGTGCTGGTCTTCCCGGATCTGAACTGCGGAAACAGCATCTACAAATGTACAGAACGCCTTGCCGGAGCTACTGCCATCGGCCCCATATGCAACGGACTCAAGAAACCCTTTGTGGATGGAAGCCGCGGATGCTCCGAGGATGATATTGTGGATATGGCAGCGGTCTGCGCCGTCACCGAATGGGAAGACTGAAACGGTTTCAGGGGGAAAATGTCCCTTGTCCGGAAAGCGATCCCTGTAATGACTGAGGATTTCAGAAAAGAGAGATCTTCAGTCATTGCAAGTTCTGCGGAAGGATTCCCTTTCTGAAAATGGCTGCAGTCAGCTTCAGTCATTTCAATCAGCAGCGGAATGCTATCTCAAAAAGGAGGAAACAGGATGAAAGTTTTTATCTTTTAGTAGATGCTTGTGGTTCTGACATAGCTCTGTGCAGGATGCCTTATTATAGACATTGCATAATGTTCCGGAAAAAATGTTTCGGATCTGTTATTCGGATCGCTTTTTTCACGGGAAAAGTGCTGTTTTCAGTTTTCAGCCATGAAACAACAGAAACGATTTGAACGCCAAAACCACCAGAAACAACGTCAGGTGTTGTTTTCGGCCATGGACCCGCAGGAACAGTTTTATTGGGGAGGCAAGGCAGTCTTGCCCCTGGGGAAGTTTTTTTCATTTCTGCCAGGTTCACACAGAAGGTCTGCCATTGAAAAAATGAATCCATACAGGAGTCTGCATAAACCATCCATACATGGATCCAAGGAGGGATGATGCTGCATAAATATTTTATCATTTTCAGAATAGCTGTTTTTCCCCATTTGACAGGAACATTTCCGGGGATTCTGACAGTCTAAGATTTATCACATTTATTCTTGTATAAACAAAATAGAAGAAAAGGAGATCTCTGCTATGATAATGTTCTATCCTTCCATCCCAAAAAACACCATATACTCCAGATTCTGTTCCAAAATCAAGAGTCTAATCCTATTTCCGGCTGTTATCCTGGTATTGTTCTGCACAGGCTGCAGCACAGTGGAAGTGGATTATGAAGGGTTGAAGGCTTCGCCATTTCCTTCATCTGTTCCGGTTGTATTCTATAAAACACTCCAGGCAGTTCCGGAGTCTTATATACTGCTCGGCCGTGCCCGATATGTGGCAGAGCCCGGTACAACCACGCAAGTCATGCTTAATACGCTGGAAGATTCTGCCCGGGCTCACGGAGCTAACGGCATTGTGCTGACCATGGTTCAGTTAATTCCACAAGGAATCTACGATACCGAAGAACCTATGGTCTGGAATCCTGTAGATGACTCTGACACCCAGTTTGATTCTTTGGATGATTATCTGAACAGTGTGTATGTTCCCGGAGAACCGCAGGAAATGGTCTTTTCCACACTCATTACAGCAGATTTCATCTTAACGAGAATGACCTGGACTGAATTTTTCCACACTCTTTAAGCGGATTTCATCCGTATCTGGTAAAAAGAGTGGGAAAAACAACACAATGGGGAAATCCCTGAAATAAACAATCAATCCGTCGCTTCCGAAACTCTTTTTTATCTGGAATAAAAAATATCCTGCCTGTAGCATTTCACAGGCAGGAAACCATATGCTTCAGAAAAAATGATAAAGCAGGAAAAAGAAAAACGTCTCTACAGGAGAAAAACTGTAAGAATGCACGAAAGAAGAAACGGACTGAAAAAACTGCGTCTCAAATGATCTAACAGTTTACCTGAGAAAACTCATATAAAAGGCATACATTTCTCCCCCATAAACAGACCCCTTTGTCATCTTGAAAGGACAGTTTCTGCCTGTTGTGCCTGATACGAATTCATTCGCGCTGCAAAAGAGAAAATTTGATTTTCATACACCCCAGAATCAAATTTCGTTTCTGCATGCAGAAGGGGAAAAAACAGACTTTGCGGATTCATCCAAACGACTGATACAAATCAGAAAGAGTCTATTGGCTTTTCATTCAGCCATTTTCCGGCGGCATTCCAGTCATCAACAGTTTTATCAGGGGATTAATATCCTGTGGATGGAAGCTCATCTGCAAGGATCCATCTGGAAGAACATGGACATCTATAAAAATTTCAGCCAGCATTTTATACTCAGTTTTTTTTGAGATTTCGTTGTACACCTCTTGCCAAGCCTGTTCTCCCAGGAATGCCGGAAGCGGGATGTGTCCTATTCTAAAACGTTTCAACTGCAAAGACCCTTTCCCTTCAGACCATTCCGGCAAAATATCCGCTCTTCCGTTGACACAAAGCGGCAGCAGAGACTCCTTGAAAACAGAACATTCCGCCACAAGACAACCGTTCTCCCATCCCCCCCGGAAAGTAATTCCATCCGGAATCGGACGTGTACAGCGCAAACTTCTGAGAACACCTTTTACCAATGCATCTGTTTCTTCCGGACGCAAAGTCAATTCAGCAATTTCTGCCACATCTCCGCCAGGGGTCACAAGGGTATCTGAAAATTTCTGAACCACTTGCTCAAGCATTCGCTGTTCATGATCCTCAGGCAAATCCGAAAGGAACTTTACAGGCTTGCAGCTGACCAGACAAAGGAGCAGCAGCAAAAAAAACACTACGATCATTCCGAAAAGTCCGGTCAGACAACCGCAGCATGAAAAACAACCGCAGCAACCGGGTTTCTATTCATTGATTTCTATGATCTCATCCATATTCTACACCTTGCCTCATGATATAACATACACCATCGGAATTGTCTCACGTTGGAGAAACTGCCGCTTCAAAATCAGCGAAGCTGGTCTTTCAACTGTCCTTTCAGTTCCTCGCTATGATCCGTATAGTGATTGCGAATAGCCTGCAACGTTTCTTCTGTTATTTCAGAATGGAAATGGACCTCACTCCCTTCTGATGTTACTTCACAGTTCTCATTCACTGCCTTGAAAAGAGATGGATCAGAGCCCAGTGCAAAAACCAGAAAAATCTGAATCAGACTCTGCATCTGCATTTTTACCCGTTCTATATTTTCCCGACCTGGTTCCCGGCTGTTCCCTGTAATATCCAGAATAATTCCTTTCTGTGCCGCATCCGATGAAAGCTGGAATTCAAAATGAGAAAGTTTCCGGAGAAAACCTGTCGGATCCAACAGCATTTGTACAGGATTTTCACTGTATCCGCGCACAAGATCTTTTTCAGGAAGAGTCCGAAGGAAGTCTCCGGCTGTTTTAGAATAGGTCTTTCCAAACAAATCCCAGCGCATTCTGTTGCGATAATTTGTATACGCGGCAATTGTAGAGCTTACGTATGTCAACGAATATATACGATTCTTTTTCGGGTCATCGCGGTGCTTCAGCACAATTTTCAGAAAAGGCATTCCGTTGCGGCTTTCACGGATGACGTCCACCTGGGCATTGGAAGCGTATTTCTTTTGCAGACGTTCGTACATTTCAGCCTAAGTACAACCAGTGTCCACCAGCAGGGAATAATCCCTCCCTGAAGAGAACAGCACAAAAACGACATCGGGATTCTGCTTTCCCTCCGGTAAAGTCCATGGAATCATCAAAAGATCCCGCCGAAGACGTTTAATATCCCCAGATTCATGAAGCTACTCCAGTGCAGGATTCTAAAAAAAACGATCTGTATGAAGCAGCATGGAAAAATCCGTTTTTTCCGGGATATAGTCGAATATTGTTTCATCCTGAGCCATCAGCAGGTTCATCGTTGTCCCGCATCCCCAAAAAGTCAGGATAAAGAATGCAACCCCGGCAAAGAAAGTCCGCCCTGGGTTCAACAAGCATCTGAATATTTTTCCCATGATTTCTTTTTCTCCAAAAAACATTCTCTCTTATTCCATGTTCTTCGTTCTTCTTTTCTGAGAATACAGGGAAAATGCTGAATTCGTGACCTGGATGGACAAAAAAACAATAAATGCACGTCCGTTTCACTGATATGCTATCATATATATAGCATCCCTCTTTGTAAAACCCCAAAGGCCGTAAACACGCGCATTCTCTTCTTTCTGCCGCCACAAACTTTTTCATTGAGCACATTTCTGGAGGCACGACCAACAAATCTTATCCAGCAGATCAATGCCAATTACCCTTAAAAACTCCCCTATTCAGAGATTTCTGGAATCAATAAATTTTTATTTACTCCTCATCATCGGCCGGAGCAAGGTAAAAGCAGTTGTGAATTCTCCGGGCACCGTCATGATCGAATTTCTGGTTATCACATGGATGACTCATGATCTGAAGGGTTCCGGATTCATCCGGAAGAACCATAATCGAAGAACCTCCTCCGTCAATACTCAGGACATCCTTGCATCCCAAGGCAATCAGGTAATCCGCAATTGCATTGAAGGAAATTCCCGGAGACTCCGGGAAGCGCCCGTCATTCATCCAGATTACCATGCGCTGATGATCCGGATCCAGTCCGATCACGGTATAAGGGGTGTCCGGGATATTGTTCTAAGCCTTCTCTTCGCTGCGAAGATTGACTCCATCCCGTCCCAACTGATATCCCTGGATCACCGTTTCGTACTGATCCATTACATCACCGTCGATCTTCATGATTTTCGGAAATTCATTTCCATTGACTGCCAGGCCCTCCGAATAACGGACATCCTTCTTCCATGCTTCATGAAGAACACCATTGCTCTTTATATCAAAATACGGGCCTGGAGGCGCATAGTAAAAATAGGCTCCATTCACCGCGGCAACGACATCTTTTTTCTTCAGCATTTCCGGAACAGTCTGAAGAGATTGCTCCGCTACGGCCACCTGGGCTTTTACAGATGCCTTTTTCCAGTCAATTTCCAGCAGGTATACGGAAAGCGGCGTTTTTGTATCTTCAAACAGTTTAAAATGAAAATGGTAATAATCCACTCCGGGACGAACTTCCCGATAATCGGTCTCCAGCATTTCAGCATTCTTCCATGATTCCGGGAAAACGCTTGGATACCGGACAGTTTCCTCTTCCTGAATTCCTGCTTTTGCTTCCCCGGAATCCTTTTCTCCTCCACACCCCTGGACAGTTCCCAGGATCAGCAGAACAGGAAGCAGACGGCATACAGATAGAACCTGTTTTAAAAGTTTTTTACTCATAATCCTCACTCGTTTCATTTTTATAATCCAGTCCATACTGATTTTCAGTCAGTCTTTTCTGCATTTCATCCCGAAAACAGCCATTTCTCCATTTTTCTGCAGAGTAAACTCAAATTTTTTCAGTTCCTGCAATCTTTCTATCACGCTGCAATACAGACAGAAATCTTATTTTTTCTGTTTTTCCGCAAGCTGTTCTTTATAGTCTTCCATCAGAATATCCGACATGCGTTTCCAGCCAAAGACATCTTTTACCAAGTTACGTCCATTTGCCTCCATTTCCAGTCGCTTATCCTCATGGTCCAGTAAAAATTCAACAGCTTTTTCAGCTTCCTGCGTATCTCCCGGCTCCACCAGAAATCCTGTACTCCCTGGATGAACAACTTCCGGAGTTCCGTCCAATGCATAAGCAATCACCGGTTTTCCGGATGCCAGTCCCTGCACAGCCGCACGGGGAAGCCCTTCCCTCAGGGAGAAATGAACTAGGATATCCATCTGCGCCACATAACGATAAACCTCATGTGGAGGAACGAGTCCGGCAAACGAAATGCGATTTCTGAATCCCCCCTTCTCCGCCTGACTTTCCAAATCTTCCCGCAAAGTACCATTCCCGACAAACAGAAAATGAAGTTTCGGATACTTTTTTACCAGATCTGGAATCATCCGGAACAATTCCTCATATCCTTTTAATGGAAACAGACGTGCCACTGTTCCAATAACAAGGGCATCCTCCGGAATTCCCAGACTCTGGCGCAGAGTTTTTTCCCGCACAGATGTAAGAAAAGGTTCCAACTCCATTCCACTGTAAACGACCTTATACTGTTCCTTCTTTCCGATTCCGGCATTAAGACTCTGGTCTATCATAGCCTGAGCAACCGCATAAATTCTGTCACAGCGCTTTGCGGCAAAACGTTCCAGCAAAATGTACATACGGTTCTTCCATGGCTTCTCAAAACGGTGAAAAGCCAGTCCATGAATTGTGTGCACCACCAGAGGCACTCCTGCGGCACGCGCGGCAAGACGTCCAATAATCCCTGCTTTGGAACTATGGGTGTGCACAACGTCAAACTTCTTTTCCCGGAAATATTTCACCAGAAAACAGTAAGCCTGAAAATCCTTCACCGGCGAAATTTCACGGACAAGATACGGGCACTCCACTACAGGAAAATTCAAAATATTTTTTTCATTTTTCAGCAGTTCCCCTTCCGGTCCGGGCGAAGGCCCTGTAATCAATTCCACTTCGTGTCCGTGGTCCGCCAGGCCCCGTGCTGAAAAAAGCGTATTCTCCTGCGCTCCGCCTACAATCATGCGAGTAATAATATGACAAACTTTCATTCTATTTCTTTCAGCGTCTTTCCGGAAAAAAACATCAGTTCCGGACGAAGCGCTCTTTTCTGCATCCAAGTTTTCTCTACTCGAGAATCTCCTTCTCCGGTCTGTATCTTCACCCGGATTCCATCCGATTCTCTGTTTATTCCCGGGACCCGTGAAAAACAGATGGATCCAGGAATCCCCGTCAAGGGATAATACTCCTGGAACATATCATTTTGGTTCTTCATTTTCAAATGCTTTTCCGGGAAATGACTTCTTTTTTCCAGACATTGAATTTCATCTACAGGCATTTGCTCTTCAAAGATCTCAAGCCCGCCTCCGCAGACAGACTTCTTTCCTGTGAGATAAACCCGACCGCATCTGGAAATTCCCTGCTGTTCGAAGAAATCTGCCGCTGTCATGGCACTTGTGTAATCCGGCATGTTCACCACATATCCTGCCCCTGAGACAGGATCTGCATACAGAACAACCGGCACCTCCGCCTCCCCGCCGCAAATAACTCCGATAACGCCATTTCCAAGTCTTGGACCAATCCACCAGAGAATGCAAATTCCGGACAGTCCAGCCAGATACACCGAAATCCAGACAGCTTTCCTGGCACACAGCAGCATCAGGAATAGAAGCAGAAAAAGCCCCAGACTCCATCCGGTCATAGGCATAACCGGAACTGAAAAGGATGCAAAAATTTCACAGATATGCTCCATTGCCCGAAGCAGATGTTCCAACACCCATGCTCCAGCCTCTCCAACCACGGGAATCCAGCAGAATGGAATCAGTCCTAAAAACACCTAAAACACCCAGGAAGCCAAAGGAATCAGCACGAAGTTTGCCGGTACCGATCCCAGCGGACAGAACCCTTGATAAAAAATGCCCAGAGCAGTATTGGCAATAAAAGCAGCCGCACAGAAAAGCAGGGAACAAAAAATACGCTTTCCCCATAAACGTGTTTGAAAAGACATCGTTTTTCTTCGCACATACCTTTGAGGCACATACGCCGCTGCCGGGCGGTCCCAGAGAAAACTGCTGATTTTCCATGCGGTTTTTCCAGTGCAGAGCAACACACCTACCGTCAGGAACGAATATTGAAATCCCGCTGTATAGAACGACTCCGGATGCCACAGAAGAATCAGTACTGCTGCCAGACACAATGTATTCCAGGCATTCGTCCTCAAAAGGCCTGCACTTACCAGGAGAAAAACTCCATACATGACAAAGGCTCTCACTGCAGGCTCATGCATTCCTGTACATATCGTATAAATCCCGGTGGCAGCCAGGGCCGGCATCCATCTGCAACGGTATGGAAGGAACCGGAATAAAAGCAACATCCACAGTCCAAAAATTCCCACATGCGTCCCGCTTACACTTAAAATGTGAATGGTTCCGCTTTGCAGGAAAGACTCCCGGGTCTCACGGGAAAGTCCTCCCCGGAATCCGAAGAGAATTCCTACGGCCATCTGGCGGATTGATGCATTCTGAATTTTTCCAACAGTTTCATGAATCAACCTGTCCCGCACATCCAGGAGCTTTCTAAGCCATGCAGAAGAAAAAGGAAGCTTTCCAGCATCGTTTTTCATGCAGACAGCTTTAGCACGCAACAAATAGTCAATTCCTGTTCTTCTCAAATATTTTCCATAGTCGAATGCGCCCGGGACCAGCGGCTTTTCAGGCAGAAGGAGAATTCCTTCACAACAGATCTTGTCCCCATAACCCGGGCGGAACACCTGCGGCGGTTTTTCAGGATCTCCTGTCTGATCTCCTGGCAGGACCACCATTATATACGAGGAAGAGGAAGGCTCTTTCCATACATCGCTTTTCGAATAACGAAAACGTTCAACACGGCAACGGATTCTTTCCGGCGGAACCAGTTCCTGAAGAGAAGGTGAACAGGAGGAATCTGCGACCAGCAGTTCCATCTGCACATACGCTGGAGTTTTCGCCACCATCCGCTCCAGTGTTGACGTCCACAATGACTGGTTTCCCCAGAGTGATACAAGAGCAGCCGTCTAGGGAAGCGCCAGTTTCAAAAGTACCGTCTTCAGCGGCAGGAATAAAAGCATGCCAGCAGAAACCGCTGCGGCAACACAGGATGTGTTCCACAGTGCATTCTCAAATTCAGAGAAAAAACCATACAGCAGCAGAACCGCAAGAATTCCACCCACAGCAAATGCACAGGGATATTTTTCCGCGGTCTTTTCAGATATGCCGGTAATCCACGCATAATACTTCTTCCATTTCAATGAGAATGAAACTTTTTTCATTTGCACCCGCTGAAAAAAAATCAGTCATTCAGGAAGACAAGTCTTTCTGCTCTCGGTATTCTCTGCTTCAAAACCATCCTGTCCGCTTAGATTTTCATGGCGGACTGGATCAATAAGTTGCTGGAAATGTTTTGTTTCATCGTTTTCATGATAAGCAGCATCCCTCATTTTCCCCTTCCTGAACTCCAGTCTCTTTTTTCTTTATCCTTTGTGCACCGGAAAAGTCCAGTCTCTATCAGCCCTATGGGGGATGATGGATCCGGACTTTTCCAAAAAACGCAACTCAACAGCCGGACAATCGCTCTTCCACCCGATTCAGAGCCTGACGAACATATCCGCGCTTGTCTCTGCGATATTTTTCAGCGAGTTCCGGATGTTTCACTCCCAGACGGCACATTGCTTCATAAGCGGCAAGATCCAGCTTCCACCGGCAGTCATCCGTAAAACTCGGATCCGCAGGATTCCATTTCCAGAAAGTCTGTGTATGAGCAATATCTTTGCGTCCGATCAGTTTTTCAATGACTTCTGCAGAATGAGCATTCCCCACTCTTCCAAGTGCACGTACTGCAAGAATCAGCACCTGTGGATCCTGCAGATAATCCGGACATTCAAGGACTTTTTCAATTTCTTCACGGGCAGGTTTATAGCCGGCTGCACCGCAAACGCCTATGGCGATTTTCCAGCATTGCACGGTTCTGAATCTCCAGCTTTTAGGCGGCACATCCTCGCATCGGTCGTGAATACATTTCACTAAAAGTTCCAGCGCCTTTTCCGAACGCTCCCCTGTTGCCAGTTTCAAAGCGGCACAGTACCGGACTCCGGGACTGGAATCATCCAGCTGTTTTTCCAGCTGACTCAGTTCACCGGAAGCCTCCGGCAGAAGATGGCTTGCAGGATGGTACCCTGCGGCATCCAGTTCAAAGAGTCTTCTTTCCGGATAAAAATTCTCAGGCTTCCAATCATTGCAGTGGTAATTTGTCTCCGGAGATTTCAATGCAGCTGTTTCCGCCAGTTTCTCCTGAACTTTCCGGATATCCACCTGTCTTGGCGTTACACCTTCCTTCACCGCTTCAGCGGCCGCAAGCCCCGCAGCCTCTCCGATTCGCTGCATATCACGCTGCATGCGGAACTGAAGATTCGCATCAAAATCCAGGGAAAGCGCACGGCAGGCCACCAGCAGATTTTCAATATGGGCAGGCAGCAATGTACGGTACGGAATTTCACATCCAATCGGTTCATTATGAGCGTCCAGCGCCCAGCTCCACAGCATAGCTGGAAGAGATTCGTTCTCATAATCCTGTGCATGATTGTCGTAATGCGAAGCGGAATACGCAATCAGATCCGGGAATTCCGATGCACGAATCTGATCTCCCAGCCCCAGTTTGTAATCTCCCAGAATCTGCCTGCTTGCCCGGGCTCCCACCACGGCAGAGAAAAAGACCACATGACCATCTTCCTCAAAACGTTTGCGATCAAAACCGTGTACAGCCACCAGACGGGCACGGCTCACATCCCATGGATCACAGGCATCGCAGTATCCGGCATCCATGTTGATGGGACAGAGACTCCGGTAACGGTTGACCACTTCGCCCTTCTCATTCTTATCCGCCATTGCCGCCAGATAAATCGCAGGCACTGAGTAAATATGCTGGATTCCGTCCGGCTCACGTCCGGCCGTATACTCTGCACCGGCAAACACTGCCACATCCCCATCTCCTGTAGAATCTATAAAAACAGATGCTCTGCAACGCACAAGACCATTTTCAGACGCTGCTTCCACTGCTTCCACTTTTCGAAGAATGTGCTGTTCAGCCTCCCTGGATTCCGGAGATTCCTTTTGCGGCAGATTCTCCGGATTGCATAAACTGCATTCCACTCCGTAAATGGTTTTTCCATATTCAATTTCAACTCCGGCTTCCAGTGCCATCTCCTCCAGCACAATCATTTTGGCATTCGGGTGGAAACGCATAAACTGAAACGGCTGATGTTCACAATGGCGTCCATATAAAAGTTTTTCACATTCCTGGACCCGGGCATCCACCTCATCCTGCAAACCGCCGGGCAGACCGTAATAATATCCGTTGAGAGCGCCTCCGGTACCGACTCCGCCCAGATAATCCAGCGCCTCCCAGATGCGGGTTTTAACGCCGGAACGGCCGGCAGCGATTGCCGCCAGTGCTCCAGCCGTACCTCCGCCACAGACCAGCACATCACATTGAATCTCTCCGGCTTCTCCGCTTGCAATACATACTTTCTCCGGAGGGAATTCAGGCTCCGGGACAGAAGAAACCGTCTATTCCGCCGAAGCCGAAAGCTCTTCTCCAGTCTTCATTCTTTCAGCCGGAAGCGCATCGTGATTCTCAAAAGTGAATACCTCTGCACAATCCGGAGCAAAAAGATTTCTGAAAGGCAATTCTCCCTGAATAAATGCATTCTGCAGACAGCATCCCCGAAATGCCGCCCCGGTCATAACGCAGTTGCGCATGGATGGATCCAGACTCTTGATCCTGCTGATCACAGGCCGGATGGAAGAAATGCGCCCGTTCCGGATTTCAATGATTTTTTCAGGCGCCCAACACGAATCTGCCAGATGTATGTCCGGAGAACACGGATCCGGAATTTCTGATGCTCCATCAAGAAGCTGGTATTTCAAATTATACGTCCAGTCACATTCCGGAACAATGACTTTCTCCGGAGCAGCGAAGCGGATCACTTCCAGTTTTCCGGAAACATCTATAAATGTTTTTCCCCGAACAGCCATCAAGCCGTTTTTCCCGGCAAAAATCACGGCCTGCATCGTTTCATCTTCTGCAATCACGCCAGAAGGTCTTTCGTAAAAAAGGATTTCAACCCCGGCCTTTTCCAGCAAATCAAAGAGTCTGACCTGACAGGCGGTGGAATCCGCTCTTTCCTCATGAAGGGCATTTGCTTCTTCAAGATTTTCCGCCAGCATGTCCGCAGACGCACATACGCCTTTTTTCAGAACAGGCAGAAAAGAAACCGTGATCTCACTTCCCACATATCCACACGGAGAAACGATCAGCACTTTCAGATTCTTCCGGGCAGCAGCCAATGCCGCGCCCGCCGCTGCAAAACCATCTCCGTAAATGACAAGATCATAAACAACATCATGAATGTCATATTGTTTTTTTTCAATCTGTTTTTCGACTGGACTCATTTCAATCCGCTCCTCTGAACAGCACAAAAACCTTTTACTTCCAAAAATTATCTTGATTGAATGGCTGAAAACCATCCTCTCCTGTTCCTTGATTCATCCGAAATATCTTATAAAAATTCAAACCTTGCCCCACTCATAAAAAGTTCCGTCCCGAATCTTGAAAACCCGTCTTTCTTGCCAGATCCTCATCGAACATACAACTCCCCGGGAAGCATTCTTTCGCAGATTTTTCCCTTCTTCTCTTTCAGCGATGGAAATTCTCTGTGATCTTTCAGAAAAATCAGGAACTTACCAGTCATTTATCCATGCGATCCAGATCTATTCTGAATCCCTCCGTATTCCGGGAAACAGTTTTCCTTTTTTTCTTAATCAGTTACTGGGCTTCCAGCCCCGCTGTCTTGCAGCCTCATACAAAAGAATGGTCGCAGCAGTTGCCACATTCAGGGAATCCATTTTTCCCAGCATGGGTATCAGGACCTGCAGATCCGCTGAATTCATCCAATAGGGAGACAATCCATACTGCTCTGCACCAACTACAATAGCCACCCCTTTCGTCATATCCACATCTGTGTGGTATTGGTGTGCATGCGGCGTTGCCGCGAGCGTTTTGATTCCCAGATTCCGCAGCCACGCAAGCGCCTCTACGGAAGTAGCCTCTGCCAGCGGCATGGAAAAGATGGCACCCGTGCTTGCACGAATGACATTGGGATTGTACAAATCCGTCTGCTTGTCACAAACGATCACAGCTGTAGCTCCCACGGCATCTGCGCTCCGTAAAATACTGCCCAGATTCCCGGGCTTTTCTATGGTTTCCGCCACCATGTAAAGGCCGTCTTTCTTAGCCGGAATGTCAGCCAGTGTTTTCCGACGCATTCTGGCTACTGCAATAAGTCCTTCTGGACGGTCCCGGTACGCAAGTTTGCACAAAACTTCTCTGGAGCATTCGTAAATATCGGAACCGGCCATCTCCAGACGGTGAATCAGAGCCGGTTCATTTTCACCAAGGTACAAAGCCGGACAATGATAGGTCTCCAGAATCTGAATCCCCGCATCCAGTGCTCTGGAAAGTTCCCGGTATCCTTCCAGCATAGTCACGCCTTCCGCATCTCGGACTTTCCGCTCCCGCAGAGAAAAAGTGTGCTGGACTTTTGGATTTTTCAGACTGGTAAGCTGCAATTTCATGTTTCTTTGTTCTTTTCTGCTGTAATCAATATACTTGTTAAGATCCAAACATACGCTGCACCGGCATAACTGCACAGTGCCCAGATATTCTGCGCTGTTGAATTATTTTCTTCTTTTTCTACTCCTGCTCTGAACAGAACACCGTCTCCGTTTCTGCTGGGAATCAGATCCGCCAACGCGCTGTACCGTTCCGATCAAAATTCCGGATTCACCTGAAACCCAAGCCCGACTTTCTGTCTGAGATCCGTTCGAAATTCTGCATGTGGTAGGAACTGCATGTATGCAGAAGCGTTTTCACGTGATGTTTTTCCATCAGTCTCGCTTTTCAATCTGAACGGTTCCGACAAGTCCGGTACCGGGGAAAATGTATTCTTTCATTCATCTTGCTCTTCAATACATATGCCGTATCCGGCGAACCCGTTCCTAAATAGGCGGATGTGTCGAAAACAGATGTTCGCCTGGATAATTGATGTACATGCAGGCCATCTCCTGGCCGCCCAGCGATTCTGCTTCCTGTCTTGTATAGGGTCTTTTACGGCCGCCCAGCTTTTCGAGAGCCCTTGCAAGGCCCTCATTGTAACTGCACAGCCGGACCGCATACGCATCAGCCGCATATTCACGCTGACGGGAAATACTGCACTGGAGCAGTGTGCTGAGCAAAATCGCCACAGGTCGAATAATCAGTGCCACAAGAAGGACAACTAGAATAACAGCTCCTGCACCTCCGCTGCGATTCTCCCGATCCCTGGAGCCGCCTGTAAGCGCAGAAAAAATTCCAATTCTTTCCATAATTAAAACCAGAATCAGAATAACGCTGATCAAAGCAACGACCAGCTGATTCAGCATAATATCCCTGTGCACGATATGGGAAACTTCATGTCCCAGAACACCTTCAAGCTCCTGGTCATCCATCATTTCCAGAAGCCCCTCTGTCACTCCGACAAAGGCCTCCTCCTCATTCATGCCGGAAGCAAAAGCATTCGGTACCTGGGACGGCACAATGTAAAGCTCCGGCGTCTTTTTAAGACCTGCCGCGATGGAAAGGCCCTGCAGCAACTGAACGGCCCGGCGCTCTCTAAGATTCTCCATATTGGGTTCCCGGCCTCTGGACATGCTTAAAATCATGATCTTCCCGGTCATAATCTGCAGAGGAATAACAATCACACAGACTACGACACCGATCATAAGACCCATTGAAATATCATTGCAGAACCTGCCGATCATCCAGGAAAGCCCCAGTACGAGCAGCATGAGAATCCCAATCAGAATTCCGCTTTTGATAAAATTCTTGCGGACTTCCTCCTGGACAAAGAGCGCCTCTTCCGGCGTATTCAAATCTGTCATTTCAAGCGATACTCCGAAACAATCAAAGCTGGCTGATTCTCATATTGTCTGCATCGGTGCGAGTCTCTTCAGAGACCTCAAAGAGCGGTTCTGCCTGAAGTTTCATCTGAGATGCCACAATACATCCAGGAATCACCTGAATATCCATATTGTATCTGGCAACCGTTGCATTATAGCGAGTTCTGGCATAAGCTACCTTGTCTTCACAGTCGCGGATATCGGCCATCATCTGAAGGAAAGACGCATTCGTTCCAAGAGCGGGATAACTTTCCGCCGTTGCCTGAATTGTCGGCATAAGCTTTGTCAAATGGTCATTCGCCTTCATCGCTTCCGTATGGTCGCTGCTGGTAAGTCCGGAACGCGCTTCTGTAATTTCCTTAAGAACGCCGGATTCAAAATTCATCTGCATTTTCAAGGTATCCACCAGATTCTGAAGAATATTGGCCTTGCGTTTGAGCTGAACATCAATCGTGGACCACGATTCCTGAATGGCTACTTTTTCACGTTTGAATTTATTATAGGTAACAATGACCCAAATGAGAAGCGCAATAATCACGACAACAAAACCAATCACTAATATCGACATGGCAGGTATCCTTTCTTTTTATGCATTTTTGTACATTCACAGCATGAACAGTATGATACGTGAGATATGGACTGTTCTGTCGGAGAAATAAAATCAATACAGCCTTGCTGCCTTCTTCCATTTCTGTCCAGACATGGGAAACAAATGGAATGCTGTTTTCAGCGCACCTCTTTTATTTCCAGCTGTCCCAGGTACAGTAGCACTTTTACAGGACCTTTCAAGGCCATTTCAGGAAGCCGCACAGAGAATCTGAGAAATTAACAAGTCCAGGAGCGATGAATAAACAATCTCAGGCATTTCTTGACTTTTTTCTTTTCCATGATATTTTCATTCATAACAAGTGTGATTTTTCTATTTTGCAGCACTGTTCTCAGCACTTGAACAAATCAGGAAGTCCTGAAGAAAGGCTGTTTTATTAACCCCCTGACTCATTCAGGAGAAAGGATACAAACCCATGAGTTACGGTGATTATCAGGATGGAGACTACCGGAACAAAAGTCTCGAAAGCAGTGAGCCTTTAAACAATCAGACCGTCGTCTCTGCCGGCGGATACAGATCTTTTATCAACCGAGTTTACAACTGGATGGGTGCAGGACTGGTGCTTTCCGGCATTACAGCCTTCATCCTGTCAAGGTACATGATTTCCACTCTTCCCGCCATACGGGCCGGAGCACCCAGACCGCTCCTCTGGAGCCCTGGATTTAATCTTGTTCTTTTTATCGCGCTCCTGGGCATTGTTTTTGGGCTTTCATAGTAGATCCGGAAAATCAACACTATTACAGCAGCCTTTCTTTTTATTCTCTTTTCTGTGCTGATCGGAGTTGCCCTGGCTCCGATTTTTCTGGTCTTTACCGGTGCGGAACTCTCGGCCGCCTTTTTCACATAGGCTGGCATGTTCGTTGCCATGGGGCTCATTGGACATTTTACAAAAGCCAACCTCTCTGGCATCGGTGCTCTCTGCACCATGGGATTAATCGGACTTGTCATTGCATCTCTGGTCAACATGTTCCTGAAAAGTTCCGGCTTCCAGATGATTTTAAGCTATCTCGGAGTTGCCATTTTCCTCGGACTCACCGCATGGGACACTCAGAAACTGAAAATCATGGCCTCCAATCTAACGCAGGAGGAAGCGGAATCCCAGGATATCAAAAAATTTGCTATTGTCGGAGCCTTACAGCTCTATTTGGATTTCATCAACTTGTTCATTTACCTTCTTCAGATCTTTTCAAGAAACCGGAACTGAGGCTGTTTCTGACGGACAGGAATAAAATCTTCCTGTCCGTTTTTTCTGAATTATGAAATCAGCAGAAAAAGACCCGGTTAGCCCATAAATAGGGTTGTCCTCAAAAGAAAGAACAGGACAAAAACAAGAATATCTTCGTTCTCTCTATTCCCTTCTTTTCTTTCATTCATTCTTCAATTCTTTTTTCCCCTCGCGCTTCTTTCAGACAGTCTAAAAAATCACAAGATAAACTCAATGCTTTTGCCCTCAATCCTGGATGAAAAACGGTCCATCGGAACAGTCATTAGAAATGAAGAAGCACAACTTGTTGAGAAAATCCGATGGCATTAGCATTATTAGAAAATTCTTCGTACCTCAGGTGCTACGGTGGCATCTTCTATTGCTCCCGGCAGCACATTCTTGAAAAATTGTATAGAGAAAAACGCTGAAGTTTTGGGTAAACAGCTTGATTTCCGAATTTAAAAGACCATATTATTTTTCAAATTAAAAATTCCGGGTTCCAGGAAAAACTGCCCGGTTCAAGACTCTGCCGGGAGAACTCATTTATGCAGGATGAATACCATCAGACGATACGCAGAATTATTGCATCAGACCCCCGGTATGACGCATCCGCCTACTACTTTATGAATGACGCCGTATCCTTCACTATCCGTAAACTGGACAGGATACGGAAACCTCGCGGACAGCAGCATGTCTCAGGACCCGAATTGATACGTGGTCTTCTTGACCTGGCAAAAGAACAGTTTGGTTTCCTGGCTCCGGAAGTTTTCGAATACTGGGGTATTCAGGATGGTCTCGATGCCGGATACATTGTCTTCAACATGATTCATGCCGGGTTGCTTTCTGCCAGTCAGGATGACAGTCTCCAGGCTTTTGACTGCCTCTATCACCTTCCGGAACTTCTGAGACAGGAACTTTTCGGGAATGACCTCCCGGCCACTCCCGAAAAACTTGAAGACCGCAACCAGAAAAATCAAGACCTTACAGGAGATCTGCCATCTTCTTCAACAGAAAAAAACGGCCGGTCTGAAGAATCATCCTAACCGTTGGTAAAGGACTTCAGTCCCTCCTCCGGTATCGAAAAACTGATCCAGAATCATGCCGGGCCGTCCATGCGCCATTCGCAGACTGGATTTGCGTCAATACTGGAAGTCTGCAGAAGGAGAAAACGGACTTTGTCTGATCTGAAGGGAAAAAGGAAGCATATTCTCAGGATGCAATGCAACACTTTCCATGTTTCCGGAGAAACAGCCAGAAAGCCGGCATTTTTTTTTAAGGATCTCCCCCGTCAGAAAAAACAGATTCTTCATTTTGCAGCAAACTAAAATTTTAAAAACATACAGGAACACCTCCAGATGACATCTTTTCATGAATCCTCCTTCCGCATATCCGATCGGATTTATTCCACCAGTCTCGATAATGGCATCCATATTCATATTCTGCCGAATCATCGTTCAGCAGGGGTCAGCGTTCAGGCATGGGTTCGGACAGGCAGCATCCATGAGGGCGAATTCCTTGGCTGCGGACTTTCCCATTTCCTGGAACACATGGTCTTTACCGGAACAAAATCGTTTCCAGGATCCACAGAAATCATGACCCGGGTCAACAACCTGGGCGGAAATCTCAATGCAGAAACCTCTCATGCGTATACGATGTATTACATCAACGTTCCGTCTGCGTCTTTCCATGAAGCCGCATCCATGATCACAGAAATGGTAACCGTTCCGCTGTTTCCGGAAGAATGCTTCCAGCGTGAGAAAAAAGTGATTCTTAACGAATGCAACCTGATGGATGACAATGCATCCGCAGTACTTCTGCAGCATTTTCTAAATACTGCCTGTCTTCGTCATCCCATCCGCATCCCTACCCAGGGATTCTGGGAAAAAATCCAGACAGTAGACCGGGACATGATGACAGCCTATTTCAAACGCCGTTACACGCCCGGCAGGATCTTCTTTGTTGTTGCAGGGGATATTGATCCGGAGGAAGCTGCGGACTTTATCGCTTCACAAACGTAGTCTCTTCCTGCAGGCTGTCTGCAGGAGGACCCCTTGATTGAAGAGCCGGATCAGCTTTGCGCCAGACATACAGAATTTACGTTCAACGAACCGCTTGCAAGTTTCATTGCTGCATGGAAGGTGCCCGGAACCGGACATCCGGATCTGCCCGTTCTTGACCTGATGTTCCGAAGCATTCTCGGAGGATCCGACAGCTCCCGCATGAATCAGACCCTTGTTGTAGAAAAGGAACTGGCCATCGACTGCAGTGCATCTTATTATGGTATCAATCCATTTGGATTCTGTCTGACTCAGGCGAAAATGAAGCCGGAATATACGCTGAAAGTATTGGATGAAACGTTGAAAATGGTTCAAACTTTCCAGAAAACGCCGGTTACGGAACAGGAGCTCCGCCGAGCTGTCGCAGAGCAGAAAATGGAACAAATCTGTATGATGCAAAACAATATGCGTCTTGCACGCGCAGTAGGCAATGCCGTTCTTTCCACAGGCAGCACGGAAATTCTGGATGCTTATCTTGACCGTATTCAAAAAGTAACCGTTCAGGATATTGAACGCGCGGCACAGCAGTATTTCCGGGATGAAGTGCTTACTGTCACGGTGCTCTATCCGGAAAAATGGCAGGGCCGTCCGAAGCACCGGATCAAAGAAATTCCCTCTGCTTCCCGGCCGGAATCCTCCACACTTCCGCAAGGTCAGAAATTTGTATTTCTGGAGGATCATGCCCTTCCCCTGGTACATGCAGTTCTTCTCTTTCCCGGCGGCACAGCGTTTGAATCCGAAAAATTTGCCGGGATTTCCAATCTGATCTCAGACTGCATTTTCACCGGTGCAGACGGCATAAATGAACAAAAGCTGAATCAGATTCTGGACGACGAAGCCATTGAACTCTATGCAAGCGGAAAGGCAAATTCTCTGATTTTCAGACTTTCCTGTTTAAAAGACAAATTCCCTATTGCTCTTGATGTTCTGAAAAAAGTTCTTGGTCATCCGGATTTTCCTGAAAAACCCTTCCGGAGAGAACAGGACGCCTCTTTGCGTAAAATGGAAGAAAACATGGCGGATCCGTTCAGCTTAGCCGGCAGCGAAATATGCCATATGATGTATCAGGGTTCACCCTACGGAGTCAGCACAGATCAAAAAATAAAAGCAATACGCAGTTTCACACGGGAGGATCTTTCCGTATTTTATCATTCAGTCATTCTGCGTGCAAAAGGCTGCTGCTTTGCTTTTGCCGGAGATCTGACACAGGAAGAAGCACACGATGCGGCGCTGGAAATCTGCCGTTCCGTT
>CASERY010000048.1 GCA_949290385.1 uncultured bacterium
GAAAGAGATTCAAAAGAATTCTGGCAGTTGATTATTCATATATTCCACAGTCTCTCCGTTGCAGGGATCCATTGCAAGGTTGCAAGATATCCGGAATTGAATCGTTCTTGAAACAAGAGAAAAATCTGCCCAAAATCAGGCAATCCTGATCTAAAGCTGTAATTCTCCATAAAAGTCCTCTTGTTTTTTTGATGATTCCGGGATATCTGTTCTAAAAAACAGTCAGACATCCATGATCCGGAATCAGAATAATAATCCATACAGATCTTCTCTACGGAAATAATCTTATATTATCTGTATTGACGCTCCCGCGCAGGGAAAGCAGACAATGCTGTATTCCGTCAAACTCAATTCTGCAAAAGAAAGAAGGATATACACATATGACACCCAGAGAACAAGCAGAAGATTTTCTCAAGAATCAGACCCAATTTCATTTGGGATTTCTGCCCACCGAACAGTCCAGTCCATTGACACGCACGCTGGAAAAGGATTTTCTTGGAAGCTCAGAAAAAGGCATCCGGACTCTCCAGAAACCGGATTGGAACGTTGTTGAAATGGCTGTAAAATGTTTTGCAGGAACGGCCTTTCAAAAATTAGACCAGGCCATGTTTCAAACAATTGTCTCCGGAGGAAGAGTTGTCTTTTCCGGCTGCGGCGCCACCGGCAGACTCAGCATTCTTCTGGAATCCATGTGGAGAACTTCCTGCCGGAAACTTCTGAAACAGCATCCTCAGCTCCAATCTTACCGGAACAGTGTGCTTTCCCTGATGACCGGCGGAGATTATGCACTGATCAAATCCGTGGAATCCTTTGAAGATTATCAGATCTTCGGCAGAAGGCAGGTTCGTGATCTGCATCTGACTCCGGATGACATGCTCGTGGCAATCACAGAAGGCGGAGAAACCTCCTCCGTACTCGGGACTGCCCAGGAAGCAGCAGATCTTGGTCTGAAAGTTTTTCTTCTCTTCAATAATCCGGCAAGTCTGCTCGTAGAGAAACTTGAACGGTCAAGGAAAGCCATTCAGGATCCGCGAATTACAGTGCTTGATCTCTTCTGCGGCCCCATGGCTCTGGCGGGATCCACCCGCATGCAGGCAACCACATCGGAACAGCTTATTGCCGGAGCTGCACTGGAACGCGCTCTCTGCCGCATTCTCCATATGGATCTGCCGGATCACGCGGCGCTTTTTACTGAACTAGTTCATGCTCTTGGGAAAGAGGAAAACATTCAATCCATTGCGCAGTATCTTGATTTCGAATCCGACACCTTCCGAAACGGTGGAAAAATAACGTATTACACCCACGAATTTCTCATCGATGTCTTCACTGACACAACAGAGCGTTCTCCCACCTTCATGCTTCCTCCCTTCAAGGCATCCGGCGACCGGAATGCGCCTGAACCCTGGGCTATGGTCAAAGATCCGCTGTTAAAAACAGCCCGGGCATGGGACTGGGCCCTGGACAGACCTCCCAGATGTCTGAACTGGACCATGCGCGACTATCTGGAAATGAATGCGGGGATTAATCCGGAAAAAATTCCACACATTCAGGAAAAAGATTTTCTTCAATTTGAAATCGGCTGCGAACCCTGTCCGGAGCGGACGCAAAACAGCCGGGACTGTGCAGTTGCCGTCCTCATCGGGGATGAAACCGGGAATCAGGAACTTCTCCATGCACTTCAGGCTCAAACCCGGCCATTCCCCAATGTCCGGACCTGGACAATCCTTGCAGAGGGTGGAGATTTTTCCGTTTCCCGCCTACCCCGTTCCAAAGAGAATGAACCCCTCCGCCTGATGGATCATCTCGCGGTGAAACTTATTCTCAACACGGTATCCACAGGCGGCATGGCTCGTCTTGGCCGCATCTCCGGGAACTGGATGAGCTGGGTTTCTCTCAGCAACAAAAAGCTCATCGACAGAGGAATCCGACTTCTTTCCGAGCTTGGAAACATTCCTTATCCCGACGCCTGCCTCCTGCTGATGGAAACTCGCGAAGAATGCCTGCAAAACGCAACCCCCGGACAGGATCCCCGTTGTGCGGTCCAGGAAGCACTCAAAAAAATAAACAGCGCAAAAATATAAGTCTAAAATCAATAAAAATAAAAAAATTTCTTGATTTTCTTGTTCAAAAGGATATACTAGTCCTACAGGCAGCCTGAAAGAAACTTCTTGCAGTCTTTCAGATTTCCTGTATCTGAAAAACAATCTGCTGGCGGCAAAACAGCCCCGGCACCAAAATCAGAACTTGCCAATCAATGAAAGGGATAGTCAAATGGATCTCAAAGGATCAAAGACCGCAGCAAATCTTGCATACGCTTTCGCCGGGGAATCCCAGGCTAGAAACAAATACACTTATTTTGCATCTGTTGCCAAAAAAGAAGGCTATGAGCAAATCGCAGCCATCTTCCAGAAAACAGCCGACAATGAAAAAGAGCATGCAAAACTCTGGTTCAAACATCTCGGCGGCATCAGCAATACCCTCGACAACCTGAAAGCAGCCGCTCAGGGCGAACATGAAGAATGGACAGATATGTATAAACGTTTTGCAGAAGAAGCCCGCGCTGAAGGTTTTGAAGCCATTGCAAGACAGTTTGAAGGCGTAGCTCTCATTGAGAAACGCCATGAAGAACGCTATCGCAAACTTGTTGAAAATATTGACAAGGATGAAGTCTGGGAAAAGGTCGGTCCCAATAAATGGGAATGCCGCAACTGCGGTCATGTATACTATGGAGAAAAAGCTCCGGAAGTCTGCCCGGTCTGCTTCCATCCCAAAGCATACTTCGAACTTCTGTGCGATAATTTCTAATTGTAGAAAAAGTCATGCCGGAGTGTTCCTGCACTTCCGTCTGTCGACAGATTTTTTGAAAACCGTTTCCTTTCATGGTATACACGCCGTTGGAGGGAACGGTTTTTCTTTTTCTGTATACGATCTTTTCTTCAGGCTTTTCAACGGCTTTCTTTTATCTGTATTTTGCTGGCATTGAATCCATGATTTCCTCTATTTCCTTTACTGTATTCCAATCCGGCACAGACTTTATTCAATTGTTGCAAATCTGCTGCTCTTTCAGGATATAAAATACAGACATCAGCCATTTCATGTTAAACAAGAGCATTCACCACACGATCGTTCTCCACAAGAAACAGTATATGATGAAAAAGATATGTTTCAGGAAAATCATAAGATATTCCATGCAAATACGTGTCAATCATGCTGTGCAGATACCACCCACAGCTACAGTCATAATAACTTCCTTACTTCGTATGGATTCCGACAGAGAAGTCAAACCCCGAAAGGCAGACCAGAGGCACCTCTTTGCTTACCTGAGCCTGAAAAAATTCAACATATCGGCATATCCGATAGTCTTTTACATGGAGACAATATAAAAAAACCGTGTCTTCCTTTACAGGAAAACACGGTTCTATAAAATCACTGTTCGCAAAAAGCAACAATTACTTCTTATGTTCGAACAGAGCACGAATTCTGGCACCGGTAACTTCAATAGGATGTTTTGCCAGCTCTTCGCGTTTGGCTTTCATATTCGGATAACCAGCCTCGAATTCTTTCAGGAATGCCTGAGCAAATTCACCGGACTCAATGCGTTTCAGAGACTCTTTCATGCGTTCTTTCACGTCAATAGGCAGAATCTTCGGTCCATTGTAGTATTCACCAAATTCGGCAGTATTGGAAATCACTTTGTTCATAGCGCCGATACCCTTTTCAATAATGATATCAACGATGAGCTTCATTTCATGAACAACTTCAAAGTAGGCCATCTCACCGGGATAACCCGCTTCTGTCAGGACTTCAAATCCATATCTCATCAGGTCAACCACACCGCCGCAGAGGCAGTTCTGTTCGCCGAAAAGGTCTTCATAAGTTTCCTGGGCAAATGTGCATTCCAGAACGCCGGCACGTGTAAAGCCCATAGCTTTGGCCATTGCAAGTGCCACATTTCTGGCATTTCCGGAGGCATTCTGCTCTACAGCGATAAGACCCGGAACTCCAAATCCCGCAACATAGGCTTTTCTTTCCTCAGTAGCCGGACTCTTCGGAGCAACCATGATCACATCCACATCGGCAGGCGGCACAATGCGCTTGTAAATGATGTTGAATCCATGAGAAAAGCTCAGCGTTTTGCCAGCTTTCATGTGCGGAGCAATTTCATTGGCATAGACACTTGCGTGGAATTCATCCGGCAGAAGAATATGAATAATATCTGCTTTTTCTGCAGCTTCACCGGCACTCATCACTTCAAATCCATCCGCAACCGCGCGGTCAAAGGACGGGCCTTTGCGAGAACCAATAATTACATGTACACCGGAATCTCTCAGGCACTGAGCCTGGGCGGTACCCTGGCTGCCATAACCAATCACAGCAACCGTTTTTCCATTCAGATGCGCAAGATCCGCATCTTTGTCGTGCAGAATCGTTACCATTTTTAACTCCTTCGCATATCCATGCGTTTTATAACCGGGAAAGATTTTCCCATCGTTTTGCGTTTTAAATGTACTACTCCTGAAAAAAAATACAAATCAAAATTTGTATTCTTTCGTTAAAATTATTAAAAATAATAGAAAAGCATATTGCAGTTCAGCTCCATTTCTAATCCATCTTTTCTATTGAAAATCAGTCATTTTCATTTCAAAAGCGAAGCACTTTCTTCATTCTTGCAAGTTGTGCTGAAAGACTTTGAACTTCCTTCCGCCAGAATCCTTCAGTTCCCCAGTCCGGATTCCATTCCCGGAAGCGTCTGTCTTCCTTCTGGACCGCGCACCAGGACAGGAAATGCATCATTCTCATAGCCCGAAGCGGTTCAATCAGGCGAATTTCCCGGCGATCAAAACTGCGAAACATTTCATATCCCTCCAGCAAAGCCTCCAGTTCTCCTGCACATTCATCAGCATATCCCGGCAGCAACAGCCAGAAATCCTGCACTGCTGGCCCGTTGACCATATCGTCGAAATCCATCACGGAAAGTTCATTCTGCGTATTCAGCAGAATGTTTCCCCGGTGGAAATCCCCGTGAATTCTCAGGAAGTCAAAACCTTCCTCAAAAACTTTTCCGGCCAGCGCAAGCAAATCCTCACAGACACATTTCAAGGCTTCCTCCTGATTCACACTCACTGCACCGCTTTCAAAAAGACGCTCCATGGCGCGGAATGCAAAAGACTCCGGAGTCATCTCCATCCGATATTCTGCGCGGCGACGTGCTCCGCAGGCATGGATATGCCCCAGAAGGATTCCCGCACGTCGAAAGGATTCCAGACCTTCAAACTCTGCCTGTCTTCCATGAAGTTTTGGAAACACCGCAAACGGAATGCCCTGGGAAAATCCCAAGGTAGACCCATGAGACAATTCATACGGAGCCGCCACAGGAATATCCTCTGCATCACAATCCCACAGGAAATCATGTTCATCCAGGATTGCATCCTCCGACCATCGCCCAGGCCGGTAAAACTTCACAATGACTCTGTCTCCTGAAACCGTTTCCATCTCATAGACACGATTGACGTAGCTTGATAATGCGGATGCAAATCCAGTCATCTCCACAGACAGTGCTTCCTCAAGGTCCGGCAGAAAATGCCGGGGAGTCAATTGATCAAAATCTGCAGCCATAAAAAGATAAGCCCTTCCATCATTTTCAGCAGTCTTCAAATCCGACCTGTTCACAAATTTTCAAAGAATAACCGGAGAGTAATCTGTCTCTCAAAATGTCCCGACACTGAACTGCCACGCCCTCCTGTATCGTAGTCTGCTGGAAGTAGTCTGACTCTCAAAACGTCCCGACACCCATACAAAGCTTCTCCGGAAAACAAGTCAGACTGACAGCAGCGTTTTATCCGGCAGACTCTACTGCTCTTCTGTGTTCCGGCCATAGGCCTTCCCGTCTTCTTCCGGAATCATCCTCATAGAATAATAAAGCTGTTTATCCCGCAATTCAAATGCCTTTTCCTTATATCCGGAAAAAATCCATTCAACCCGTCTTTCTTTTTTCTTTCTTCCTTCTTTTTCTCAAGGCTGCCGTGAATATCTTGAATCCCGCTCCAGACGGCTGTATATTCTAATCAGAACGGGAAAGCTCTGCAGCAATCCGTCCTGTTCATCCGTCAAAAAGTTCCGGGCAACTGATATGTCCATGACTCAGCCATTTCCCGAAACGCTTTTGAGCATGATCCGGATATGGATGTTTTTGTTCTGGCAAAGATCCCCCCCTACAGAGCATTTCCAGAACAGCAACAAGGGAGAGTACTGCCGAACACGAATCATTCACCTTTCTGAACATGGGAAATCCGGAAAAACAACCACGGTCTGCTGCAGTTTCTGAATATTCCGTTCCAAGTCCGGAGAAGAAGCTCAGAACTGCGGGAACTGCCATTCATTCCGGGATTCCCCGGGAAAATGAAAACTAGAAAGACAGGAATAAAAAGAGATGGATTCTTTTTACACATTTATAGGTGACCTTTTAAAATTCATTTTCCTGCTGACGCCATTTTTTGTGCTGTCAGTCTTTCTCGCCATGACCGAGGACCTGACTCCAGGACAGAGAAAACTTCTCGCTGTCAGGACTATTTTTGCCGCACTCTGTGTCTGCATGATTCTGTTTTTCTTCGGCAACCTGATTTTCAAACTCTTCGGCATCACCCTCGATTCCTTCCGAATCGGAGGAGGCATTCTTCTGCTTCTATCCGCCATAAAACTTGTCAACGGTGTTTCCGATGTAAAAACAAAGCAGGATGAACGGGACATTTCGGTAGTTCCGCTGGCCATTCCTATCACAGTAGGCCCCGGGACCACCGGCGCCATTCTGGTTCTCGGAGCGGAAACTGCCACCTGGGAGAAAAAATTTTTCAGCTGTGCCTCTCTTGTTCTTGCCCTCTTCCTCCTGGGGATAGTTCTGCTCAGTGCATCCCTGATTGAACGTTTTCTAAAAAAGCGGGGTATTGTCATTTTAAGCAAACTTACAGGTTTGATCCTTGCCGCCCTGGCGGCCCAGATGATTTTCACCGGCATCCAGGGTTTTCTCCCTGCACCCTGACAGGAAAGATGAAACCCGAACAGGCCTTTGCCTCCGACCGGTCCTTTGAAAGGACAAAAACAAAGGAAAGGAGCAATCCATTCATGAATACTGTTGAATCCGCCGTAGCAAGACTCGACGGTCCCCCGGTTGAACCGGAAGAAAGAATCCGTCTTTTAAATTCACTATCCGACGCTATTTCCAGACACGAAAAAGATATTTCCAATGCCCTTTTTCAAGATTTGGGAAAATCCGCTTTTGAATCTTTCACAACGGAAATATCCATTGTTCAGAACGACATCGCCTTCCTGAAAAAACATCTCAGGAAATGGGCTCGCCCCAAACGTGTCCCCTGTTCCATCCTCAACTGGCCTTCTACAGGATATCTTTATCCGGAACCTTACGGGAAAGCCCTGATTTTTTCTGCCTGGAACTATCCCTTTCAGTTAATGCTTTCCCCCTTTGCCGGGGCCGTTTCCGCCGGCTGCAGGACTCTTCTGAAACCGGCGGAACAGGCGCCTGCCACAGCTCAAATCATTCAGGAACTCATTTCAGAGGTTTTCCCGGAAGATATTGCGAAAGTCGTCTGCGGGGGTATCGAAACCGCACAGGAACTTCTGAAACAGAAATTCGATATTTTTTTCTATACCGGCGGGCAGACTGGCGGACGCGCCGTAGCCAAAGCCGCCGCAGAACAGCTGTCTCCTGTTATTCTGGAACTTGGCGGGAAAAGTCCCTGCATTGTGGATGCTGATGCCGATCCGGATCTCAGTGCCAGACGCATTGTCTGGGGAAAATTCCTGAACGCCGGACAAACCTGTGTAGCTCCGGATTATCTGTTGCTTCATCAGGATATCCGGGAAACGTTTCTGGAGAAAATGCAGGAATGCATTCACAGATTTTACGGGGACAATCCTTTGGAATCCAAAGACTATCCACGAATCATCAACGATACTCACTTCCAGAGGCTTCTGCGCCTCGCCGGCAGCAGAGTCCTTCCGGAACAGTACTGCAGAACTGAACGCTATATAGCCCCCCTGGTCATTCCGGACGTCAAAGCGGATGACCCGCTGATGCAGGAGGAAATTTTCGGACCCATTCTCCCCGTTCTGACGATCTCCTCAATGGACGAGGCCATTACTTTTGTCAAACAGAGACCAAAACCTCTGGCATTGTACTTTTACGGAAGAAAAAATGCCTAGAGAGTTGTCCGGGAAACCTCCTCCGGCAGCATTGGAATCAACGAATGCATTACACAGATCATCAATAGTTCCATGCCGTTTGGCGGAGTCGGCCCCAGCGGGATGGGCGCTTATCACGGGAAATGGAGCTTCGATGCCTTCACTCATTGGAAGAGTGTTATGAAAAAAGCCTCCTGGATAGATCTGCCCTTCCGGTATCCGCCCAATCTTGATTCAAAACTCCCCTTTGCAAAATTTCTGACGAAGAAATGAGAGAAGCTAACCCGTTCTTGAAAATTTTTTTTTGAGTACTACATTTAAGGATGCTTTTCTCCGGCTTCCAGCGCCGCCGCTTCCAGTACGGCATCAGGCAGTAACAGAAATGGAGGCGTCTGTCCGCTCCGGGAAAGAAAGCACGGTCCAGATGACAATGGCAGTTCTCCGCGTTTCGGAACACTCGGATGAAGAAGGGTTCTTTTGCATGGACATCTACAAAAAAACGCAAAGCCATACCGAAAAAACAGGACCGTGATTTTCATGAACTGCAATCAATCATTTTCTAAGGAGATTATACAATGAGTTCCTGTTCAGGCCAGTGCAGCAGTTGCACTTCAAACTGTGAAAAAAGAGAAGAAGCCCCATCCAGGCTTCTCAAGATTCCTCATAAAATTCTGGTTCTCTCAGGCAAAGGCGGGGTTGGCAAAAGCACCGTTTCCGCGGCATTGGCGCTTTCACTCGCTGCAGCAGGCAAAAAAGTCGCACTGCTGGACGTGGATTTCCACGGACCCAGCCAGCCTACACTCTTCCATGTGCAGGATGAAAGAATGAGTGCAGATGACAACGGCCTGATCCCTCTGGAAACTGCCGGAATCAAGCTGGTCTCCCTCGGACTTCTGCTCGAAGATGAAAACGCCGCCGTAATCTGGCGCGGTCCGGCAAAAATCGGAGTACTCAAGCAGCTCTTCGAAGAGGTCAACTGGGGAACAGATCTCGATTACCTGATCCTCGACTTTCCTCCGGGAACAGGCGACGAAGTGCTTTCAGCCTGTCAGATGATCCAGGGCGACAAGGAAGCCGTTATGGTAACAACCCCTCAGGAGGTATCCCTTGCCGACTGCAGAAAATGTCTGGATTTCTGCAATCAGCTGGCAGTGCCGGTTCTTGGCATTGTTGAAAATATGAGCGGTTTTGTCTGTCCGACCTGTCATACCCGTCATGCGATTTTCTCCGCAGGCGGCGGCAAACGTCTGGCAGAAGATTTTGAAGTACCACTGCTGGCAC
>CASERY010000049.1 GCA_949290385.1 uncultured bacterium
TGTTCGAACACCAGCTACTTTTGCATGATATGACCGGTCAAGCCCCACAACTGCGCCCAGAATCCCCGCCAGAACCAGACGGAAAAGAAAAATCAGGCAGAGGCTGGAATCGTGAGATCCTAAAATGGATGCTAAATTTTCCATATGTTCTTTTATCCTTTCTTATTATCCGAAAAATATTTCTTTTTGCTTTTATTCTGTTAAAGAGCACATTCAGCATTTCAGCAGTTTGCGTGGCTCTGTTTCCAAAGATGCAGAAAACATCCGGAATCCGGACTGGAAATCCCATTTTTTCAGTTCCAGGTTTTTTGCTTTTTTATTTTCGGTGCGGAAGATGCACTTTCCACATCTATCCGGTGGGATCGTTTCAGCAAAACAAAGAAAAGTGTGGACACCAACTCCATATAACAAAGGATTTCTTTTTTCAAAACCTCTAAACGGTATGCTTTTTTCCGGCCGTCTCCGGATCCGGATTGTATGGTTGCAAACTAAGCCAATTTTAACAAGACTTTGCTCACGGTCTCAGCAGTTAATGAGAATTCTTTTTCTGCAGCACTCAATCTCTCGCATCCTTCCGGATCAGTTCTTCCGCAGAGATGTCCGGATGATGGTAACGTTTCCGCTTCTGGGTAATCTGCTTAAACTGGATGGCCTGTTTCGGACACCACTGCAGACAGGCCATACACTGTTCACAATGGCCTCTCCATGTCGGCATCCCATTCATAATAATGATATTGGAAGCAGGACAGATTTTTTCACAAAGTTCACAGCCATTGCAGTCTTCCGTAATCCAGAAATACTTGTCATAGTCCCCCAGATATGAAACCGCATTTCTGGCTACAAGTTCCCCCACCAGATCAAAAGGGAAAACATGAACAGGCCGATGTTTCTTTCCAGAAAGAACATACTGCGCGTAATATTGAATCCGCTGTTCCGCATTCTTGTAAAGTCTCTGACAGCGCTCCTCCGACGGCGGAGAAGAAAACGGAATATAGTTCGACGGCATTTTTACATGAAACGCTCCATCCAGAGCAATTCCGCGACGTTTTAAATATTCCTGCAATACCTGGGAAGCATATCCTTTCATGCCTCCGGATGTCAGGAAGCAATAAGTATAAACCTTTCTTCCGGGAGCCTTCATCCGTTCGATCATCCGTCCCACTATGGAGGGAATTCCGAAGCAGTAAACAGGTGAAAAAATTCCCACAGTTTCTGCTTCCGGCGGAAAAACCACTTCTTCGGAACGGTCAAGAGAAGCAATAGGTATCAGCTCTGCGCCACCGATTGCCTCTGCAAATTTTTTGGCGGCAAACAAGGTATTTCCAGTACCTGTAAAGTAATAAATCACATTCATTTCCAAACTTCTCCTTCCGCCATTCCGGACCATTTCCGGATTCACTATAAATCCGGAATCTATTCAAAGCATGAAATACATCTCAAGGGTTTCTGATATTTCGAAAAAATATAGCGTTCATCCTATGAAAAACAAATACGGCTTCCTCTTTCGCTTTGATTTTATTAAAATCTTTCATCTTTTTGACAGCGGTCCTGAAATCCCGGTTTGATTTCACAGAATACCTCCGTTACTGTAAATGCTGAAAGGAAATAATGAACTTTTTATTTCATGATTTTTGACTGATCCCATTCAGAAAGGATTTTTTCTTCCCATGAGTGTTATTGTGTCCAGCAGAATTCCGGCCGGCAGTATAAAAGATATTCAAGTAAACGATGGCAATCTCATTGAACTGAGCATAGACATGCGCGATTCCAGCGGACAATGGTTTTTCTGGAACTTCAAAGCAGCCTTCGATACACCGGGAGATTACATTTTCCAGTTCAGAACGCCGAATACCGTCGGTCCCCGTGCTGCGGCTGTCAGCAGGGACAACGGGTACTCATGGACATGGCTTGGTGCAGATGCCAGAATCAATGATCACTCATTCCGTTATCACTGTTCCCGTCCGGAAGAACTGATTTTCTGCACCGGCATGGAATACCTGCAGGAACACTTCGACCTCTTTCGGTACATGTACATTTTCAATCCAGCCTTCCGGGTTTCCGAACTCTGTAAATCCCGTGAAGGCCGTTCAGTGGAACTGGCATCCGTCCGGGAGGGAAATCCGCCATGGACTATTCTGCTTACAAGCCGTCATCACTGCTGCGAAATGATGGCAACTTATGCGCTGGAAGGCATATTGAAGACGGTTCTTGCAAACTCGGACTTCGCAAGAGAATTCCGCAGACATTTTGAAATTCTTGCTGTCCCGTTTGTCGACAAGGACGGAGTCGAAAATGGAGATCAGGGGAAAAACCGTCAGCCTCATGATCACGCCAGAGATTATGGAGATAATCCTATTTATCCGGAAACACGTGCCATCATGAAACTGATTCAGGAAAAAAGACCTGTTCTGATTATGGACCTTCATTGTCCATGGATTTTTTCTGGGTCCAACGAAGCCATCCATATTCCCGGCAGTTCCGATCCTTACATGAAAGAAGAGGAAGCTGTTTTCAGCGGAATTCTTGAAAAATATGCCCCGGCTTCTGCTCCGTATCATGCATCCGACAATATTCCATACGGGACCTCCTGGAACACTGGAGCCAATTATACTCAGGGCAAGTCTTTAAAATACTATGCGGTAGACTGTTTCCATCAAGCCTTGGAAAACCATGAAACCCCATATCCTGTTGGCGCTTTCACTTTGGAAATTCCCTATGCAAATGCCAGAGATGTCACACTGACAGTTTCCTCTATGACAGATCTTGGCAAAGCCCTTGCGGAAACGGTATGGGAATACCTGAAAGAGAAACTCCATCTTTAATCGGCCTCTGCCACACTCCAGCTCTCTTTCTCCTGCCCGGACAATAAATCCGGGCAGATTTTGTTTCATCTCAAAAAAATCTTCCACAATGATTTTCCAATAAGTGGGAGATCTTCTTGATTCCTCACCCCTATATCGAATCGGGAAAATACGCCATCAGGAAAAAATACAACAATCGTACCTGTCAACGGACTAAAATCAAATCCGCAGGCGTTCTTTCATTGCCAAACGGTCTATTCTTCCAGAACAGGCAAAATGCCTTTTTCACAAGACAAAGGCCTCATTTTCCGGAAGCGCAGCGCTGTCTTTCTTTTTTCAGACCAATCTGCTGTTTTCCATCTGGATATTAAAACCTGGAAGCCATTGTTCTTTCAGGAAGTTGTGCAGATCCGGAACAGAAGAGAAGACATGAGCTGCTCCATTTTTTCTGAGTTTTTCCTCCGTTTCTGTATGTCCCCAAGTTACCCCGATCATGGGAATTCCAGTCTGGCAGGCTGCAACAGCATCAGATGCCGCATCGCCGATATAAAGTGTTTTCAAAGGATCTATTTTCAAATCCAGCAAAGCTTTCTGCATGACTCTGGTTTTCAGCGTTATAGAAGAATCTCCATAATAACAGGCATCGAATAAATCTTTCAATCCAAAATAGTTCAAGGATATCTCCGCACTTTCCCGGCATTTCCCGGTGAGAAGGACCACCGTGCAGCCGGCCTGTTTCAATTCATGCAGACATTTCGGAATACCTGGAAATAAAACAGATTCATTCAGATGTTCCGCATAGTATTTCAAATATGCTTTCAGAGCCTCCTCTGCATGATCTGGAACGATTTTCCGAAGAATTCCAGGCTCATTCATCCCGAAATTTTTTGTAAACATTTCATCGGTCAAGTCACTTCTCCACAATCCGGCGGCATAGCGGAAAGAACGGATCACCAGCTGAAGAGTATCACTCAAAGTCCCGTCAAAATCAAACAGTACAGCACAGTTCCTCATTTTTACACCAAAACTCCCCGTCATTCTTCTCCAGTTTCCTCTCATACAAACGAATGGATGAAGGTGATATCCAGGGAAATCTGCGGATCCAACTTTTTCATTTCAGCTAGGATTTCAGAAGAAATCTGTTCCCTGCTTATTGAATAACTTCTGGGAATCATCAGATGAAAACACAGCTTGCGTTTTCCTTCCGTCTCCTGATAGAGATAGTCATATACACGGAATTTCGGATCAAAATCATGGATTGTCTGCTCCAGTTTCACCCGCCACTCCTGGGCCACCGGATCCTCCACCAGAAAAGGATCTCCATGAAGAGTCAGCTGAACCGGGAGCTCTTTGGCAACAGCAACTTCTGCAGATTCCAGAATATTATGAACCTCCATGGGAGAACCATGTTTTGCAATCTCCACATGGGCCGTTCCATAATACTGGTTAGGTCCATAGTTATGAATCATGATGTCATGAACCCCATAGATTCCTTTACATGTCAGAAGTTTATGGTACAGCTTTGCAACAAGCTCCTGATCCGGACGTTCCCCGAGAAGAGGATTCACAGCTTCCTTAAAAATTCCCACACCGCCATACAGGATCAGCAAAGCCACCGCAATTCCAGCCACCGCATCAACAGGGAATGAAGTATAATGACCTGCAATGACGGAAATAATAACGGCCACAGTACAAATACAGTCACTTAAACTGTCGAATGCCGCCGCTTTGATTGCGGTTGACTGTATCTCCGACCCGATTTTCCGGTAAAAGAAGAACAGCCATACTTTCAACAGTACAGATCCACCTAACAGGATCAGCATTAGAATACTTATATGAACTCCCGCATCCGAGAAAAGTCTCATGACCGACTCTTTCAGAAAGTTTCCCCCCATAGCAAGGACAATGACAGCCACAATCAGTCCGCCAATATACTCTGTGCGTCCATGGCCGAAAGGGTGTCCCTGATCCGCCGGCCGCGCAGCAAGTTTGAAACCGAAAACAGTTACCACCCCGGAACCAGCATCCGAAAGATTGTTTACCGCATCTGCAGACACCGCGATGCTGCCGGAAGCAATTCCAATGACAAGTTTAAAAATGCAAAGACAAACATTAACCGCAATTCCAGTACACCCTGCAAGAAGTCCGTAGGCAAGACGGACTTCACTCTTTTCGGGCTTGTTCCAGTTTCGAACAAACAGATGCACCAGCGCTTCAGTAATCATAAAAAAAACGACCTGTCTTTCTTCTTTTTTAAAAAATCTTTTGTTTCAGCCATATCAAAAAAAGCAAAGGAACAAAATAGTTCCCCATGAAGTCCCTCCTGAGCTTAGCAGGAACCCTGATTTACTTTACTTTTCTTCTCTTTCTCACTCATCCGACGCCTTTTCCGGACGCATTGCTTTTTTTCTCCGAAAACAGAAAACATGCTTGATCCATGATCAAAACAGCAACTATTCCGCATTCCGGAACTGTTCTACCCTGGCAAACATCCTTTATCCCCAAAAGGGGGTTCCTTGTCTTCAGCCTTCTCCTTCCACCTTTTCATGCCTCGTCGTCTTCTCAAGTTCCTCTCACCGCTGCACAGACTTCTCTTGATTAAATGAATCTAATTTCAAAAGGAGAAGGGAAAGAGCAGTGCTTTTTTCCGAAAATAGAAAACAGAAGATTTTTTCTCCGACTAAACCCGCCTGCAACAGCACATACAGAATCCCTGTTATATCCTTCTCTGGCGGACACAGCCAATTTCCAGAAACGGCCCCCCACAACGGCTACAATGCTGCAATATGCAGAAGAAAAAGCAGTTCTTTCAATGCGAAAAAACTCTTAATCAGGCTCTGAAAAAACGTTTTTCAGAATCTTCTTTACTTTTTTTCTATCTCATCCGCGTGAACAGGACGCAGAACCACTCCGGCTTCTCTCAGGATTCTGCTGGCAGTTCCATCAATCGAGTATTTTTCATTATATACAACTTCACGAATTCCACCGTTGATAATCATTTTCGCACAGAGAAGACACGGACTGAACGTGGTATAAAGAGTCGCACCTTTGATGGAAATGCCGTGATAGGCCGCCTGAACGATGGCGTTTTCCTCTCCATGAGAACAAAGACATTCCTCCAGATGCGTTCCAGACGGAGCATCGGAATTGCAGCGCGGACATCCTCCATCACAGCAGTTCCGGATTCCTCTGGGGGTGCCATTGTATCCAGTTGAAATAATCCGGCAGTCCTTCACAATCACAGCAGCCACATGGCGGCGGGAACAATTGCTGCGTGAAGCTACGACTTTGGCAATTTCCATAAAATAAGTATCCCAGTCCGGCCTTGTATTCTGAGAAAGATTCATACTCATTCAAACCACCCCTTCCAGTTTTCCGCTTTCTATTTAAAATTGTCCCGAATCCGTAAAGAAAAAATGGGCCCGGGTGCATAAACCCGGACCCCGTACAGTTTTATTTTACCGATTTTCCTGTGTCTTGTGGTGATTCTTCTCCACAAATTCACGGTGAAGCACAATCTGCGCCTCTTCAAAATCCTGACGCTCCACCACGAACTGGATATTCACCTGGCGCAGGGTCTGATCCAGTGCATGAACATTAATTCCGGCATCATACAGTGCGGAAGCTGCCCTTGAAAGGAATCCGGGAATCCGCATGTTCGAGCCGATCACGGAAACAATGCCAAGCTTCACCAGACGAATATCTGCAGTGGGAAATTCTTTCTGGATGGACTCCACACATTCATCCAGCATCTTGGATTTTTCCGGCACAAAATGGGTAATGGTATTGGCGTTTGTGGTCTTGGCAATATAATTCACATGGTATTCAGCCAAATGTCTGGTCAAACGGTAGTCATACCCAGGCTCGCCGACCATATCCGGATCATGCACTTCGATGCCGATGAGATCATTCCGTCCGCAAATCATCTCCACACGCGGAGTCGGAGAAACAAAATCACGGCTGATAAGTGTACCCGGATGCTCCGGATCAAACGCATTCTTCACCCGGATGGGAATATCCTTGGATTCCATTTCCTTCGCTGCTTTGGAGTGAATCGCCTCCATACCCATATCCGAGAGCTGATCCGCAATATCGAAGTTCGTGTTGCCGATCACTTCCACATTTTCGACGCCCATCAATTTGGGATCCCCTGTGGAAAGATGAAATTCCTTGTGAATAATTCCTTCTACAGCTTCTGTCAATACGGCAATTTTGCTGAAAGTGATTTCACTGTATCCGCGGTCGAACCCGCGCATAATTCCGGAATCGAATTTCACATAACCTGTCACGATTGGCAGCTCACTTGCATAGTCCACTCCTACAAATCCATCCAGAATGGCTTCCTCGAGAGTTACACTCTTGGTAGACTTCCAGCCTGAAAGATCTACAAAACGGGCATTCACGCCGTTTGCCTGAAGAATCTTTGTGGAATTGTATGCGCTGTGAACTTCGCCCACAGCGGCCAGAAATTCCCGGGTGGCCGGGAGATAGTCTGCAGGACGAAAATGTCCGAATGTATGCAAACTCAGCAGATTTTCCAGGCACACGCGGATTTCATCCACACGATTCGTGATGAAGGCATCTGCATCCTTCACGTCCAGTCCGATATTTTCAAAGCTGTGATTATATTCTATCATATCGCTCAGGACACGGTCCAGAGCCGCACGCCAGCTGGGATCGTCCTTGGCGAAAAAGCCGTAAACCCCGGGAGCGCCTGTTTTTTTATTTTCCAGCAGACCGTTTGTAATTCCGGAATATGCCGAAACAACAAAAATTCTCTGGTACAACTCATCGCCTTTGCGGTCCCCGATAATCACATTTTTCATGACTTCGCCGAACCGGCTCATAGACGTTCCGCCGATTTTTTCTACTGTATGACCTGCCATAATGCTTAAAGATCCTCTATTCTAATCAGGTTAATCGGAGATTTGACTTCAGGGAACTGGTTGATCATCCGCACGGCTTTCTGGACTTCCGATTCCAGCGCCATGTGTGTAAGAATGATAATGGACACTTCCTCCTCTGAATTGCGATTCCTCTGCATCAGACTGGAGATGCTTACATTGTAGTTGCTCAGGAGCGTGGCAATTTTACCCAGGACCCCAGGCTTATCCTCTACCGTAATGCGCAGATAGTAGCGCGATTCGATATCCGACATGGGAATCAGTTCAGAGTACAGCGCACCTTCGCGGAACGACTGAAGACGCTCCGGGCAGCCATTGGCCAGATTCAGCGCTGCATCCACGATATCGGAAACCACTGCACTTGCCGTAGCTTCTCTTCCTGCACCGCGGCCATAGAAAAGCGTATTGCCCACGAAGTCACCGTTAACCATCACACCGTTGAACACATCGCTGATCCCTGCAATGGGAGACTCTTCCGGAACCAGTGTCGGATGGACACGGATTTCCACGGCATCTTTTTCATCTTTCTTGATAATAGCCAGAAGTTTGACCTTGTATCCGAGCTCTTCGGCATTCCGGATTTCCTCCAAAGAAACATTGCGGATGCCCTCTACATAGACAGGCTTCATTCCGAACCATTTTCCATAGGCCAGAGAGGCCAGGATCGCAGCTTTATGCGCGGTATCAAATCCGTCGATGTCAAGGGATGGATTGGCCTCAGCATAGCCCAGTCTCTGAGCGTCTGTCAGCACATCCTGAAATCCGAGCTTCTCCCGTTCCATCCGGGTGAATATATAATTGCACGTCCCGTTCAGAATCCCGTAAATACGATTGATTCTGTTGCCGACAAAACCTTCACGCAGACTCTTGATGATCGGAATACCGCCGGCAACGCTTGCCTCATAATGCACAGTTACATGATTTGCCTCGGCCGTACGAAAGAGTTCTTCTCCATGTTCTGCCAGAAGGGCCTTGTTTGCAGTTACAACAGTTTTCCCTTTTTTCAGGGCTTCCAGAATAAATTCCTTGGATTTAGTAGTTCCTCCAATCAGTTCCACGACAATGTCGCAAACATCAATCAGCTCCTTTACACTGGTTGTAAGGATGCCGTCCGGGACCTGAACTCCACGATCTGAAGTGATGTCAAGGTCGGCGATCCTGGTCAGGACTGTCTTCACACCGGTACGTTTTTCTATGACTCCGGCGTTTTTCAGAAGACATGATGCTACTCCGGCACCCACAGTGCCGAATCCGATGATTCCAACTTTTAATTCCTTCACGGGATGACTCCTCAACCTTACTTCAGATGGATAAAACGTCAAAACTCTTTACTATACAGCAAAAATCGCAAAATAAAACTCCTTTTCCGTCAAAAAACAGAATCTCTTTTGATTTTTCTCTTTTTCCTGTCCATCCCTCTTCTTTTTTTACTTTCTCCCTTCTTGACACTTTTTATTTTTGTGATATTTTGAGTCAAGCGCAAATTCACTTCTCTGTGAACTGCCAGATCGGGAATACCAGTTTGCGTCAAGGCCGCTGTAGACCTTTTCAATCCGCTGGTCTTCCATTCCAATTGTTTATTGAACTTGTTCTGAACGCAATTCTGCGAGGTCCGTCCATGAAACTCAAAAAAATTCTTCTTTTTGCTGCCGCGCTTGCGGCGGGAACATCTCTTTATTAGGAAACCATTCAGTGCACCGTCTGGGATGATCTTGTTTCCACAGCGTCTTCCAACGGAAATGATGGTCGTGTCTGCTCTCTGATTGTAGAATATTTTAAAAGCGAGCTTGCCACCCACTCCGGCATCAAAATTACCCTTCCGGAACCTGCCGCCGCCGCAGTGGAAGAAGCTGGAATCAGCCGGGAAAAACCGTTTGAAAAAGAGCAGATTCAAACCCTCTGCAAAAGTGCGGGGTCAAAAATTTTCTGTACCGTCGGATTAAGCAACGACCGTACGAAAGCGGACAACAACCGCCTGGCTACGGTTACAGTCTATAATGATCAGGGAGAAAAAATCGGAACTGCCTCCCGTGCTTTCACAGGAGTTGAAGAGACCGATTTTGTCAGCATTGTCCTAGCCCGCGATGCCGCACGCATCATTCGCGGGACACTTCCGGTGGATCAAGTCAATCTGAACCGTGAAAAAAATCTTCTGAAAAACAAAATGATTACCACAGGCAAGCAGATTATTCAGGAAGACGACCCGATTTATCAGGATACAGTCTCCCAGGATCAACAGGATGAACCCAAGTCTGAACAGCCCGCACAGGAAGATACATCTTCTTCCTCCGCTGCGGAGGAAACTCCTAAGGATGTCCAGGCTGATTGATTGAATCCGCAAGATTCCGCCGGGGGAAAAGAAACCACACGGACTCTTATGAAAATCCAGTAAAGATGACAGAGATTCCATAGATTTGAGTCTCTGTCTTTTTTTTGCAACTGCATCATACAGGAACAGTCCCTGCATATGGGAAAAATTTCTGCCACCTGTCATGCGTGTCAAAAGAGTTGATAGACAGGGGGGAAAAATGAATGCTATTTCTTTTGTTCATACCTTTTTATCAGCCAGCATTCCTGACTTGTCTGCTGAATTTTATTGGGCGACTGAAACGTTCTATGCTGAATAGTTCTTTTTCTGTTTTCAATTTTTAATAAGCTATAGACTTTATGCATGAGGAGAATACACAAAACAGACTTTTCCCTTTACACAGATTTGCGGCTGTTTTTATGATCCTGTCCTCTGCACTATATCCAGACATTGAACACCTTCTCTGGGCTTGAAGAAAAAAAAGGAAGAAAACCCGTATTAAGAAAGGCGGGTCTTCTTCCATACAAAAAAATCAGGCATAGATAAGATCATAAGACTATCCATGCCCGATTTTTCTCATCATACTATCGGGATTTCTGAAAAACCGAATCAGTCATTCAGGAAAATTTCAATCACAGGCACCACTGAATCCGGTTTCAGGATCGGCAAATAAATCATTATTGCTTTGGATGCACGATCTTCCTCGTTCCCATCCAGCTCGCCCCAGCCGATTGCACTTCCATCCTGAAGAAGCTGCATATAGCGGGCTCTGCCGGCAAGGTTTTCCACACGGATTTGTCTGAACGGCCAGGCAAATAAATGCAGATACAGGATCTTCTTTTCCGGATTGTAAGTATAACGACAGTCCTGAGGTTCCTTGAACTCTTCAGGTGCAATGCCGCATCCGTAAATGGAACGACTGTTGTATTTCATCCACTGGGCATATACTCCCAGACGGTCAATAGCCCGGGAATCCAGATATCCCCGGGAAGTTGGACCGACATTCATCAGCAGATTGCCGTTGCGGGAAACATGATTGACCAGCAGTTGAATGCACTGTTCCGGAGATTTCCAGGTCATTTCATCCCGGTGATAGCCCCAGGAACCGGAAAATGTCTGACAGCCTTCCCAGGCCACAGAATGACCATTCTCATCCTTCATATCGGCATCCGGGGTATACTGTTCCGGCGTAACGATATCCCCGCTTCCGGGAAGATCCAGACGGTTATCCACGATAATATCAGGCTGCAGAGAGCGGACCAGCCGGATCAACTTTTCAGATTCCCAGTCATTATGATCTTTTCCATTGGGACCCGGGTAGGAAAAGTCAAACCAGAGGACATCAATTTTTCCATAGTTTGTCAGAAGTTCCGTAACCTGATCTCTCATGTATTGAGCATAACGCTTCATATCACGCGGAGCATTGAGCTTGTCGATTTCCTCCTGGGGCAGATTGCGCAGCGGATGGAAACGGTCTATCGTAAAATCGGGATGGTGCCAGTCCAGCAGAGAATAATAAAAACCAACCCGTATGCCTTCCGCCCGGAACGCATCCACAACTTCCCTCAGGAGGTCACGGCCAGCCGGAGTATTGGTAACCTTATAGTCTGTATACTTGGAATCCCATAGACAGAATCCTTCATGATGCTTTGTCGTAATGACAAAATATTTCATGCCGGCTTCCCGTGCCGCACGAGCCCATTCTTCCGGATGAAACATGTCCGGATTAAAAAGATCAAAATAAATCTGATATGCCTCATCGGAAATACATTCCCTATTCCGAACCCACTCATGGCGCGCCGGCATTGAATAGAGTCCCCAGTGAATGAACATTCCGAATCGGTCATGTTTGAACCATGTCAAATCTCCATGTCCATAATCGCCCATTGAAAAATCTCTCCTGTTTGAATCTTTTTTATTAAATTTTTTTCAACTTATCAACTTCTTCAGCCTCTCTTTAGAAGGCTGTTTCATCAATATAAGCCGCCGGAATTGGTTTTCAAGAGTCTTTTTCGTCTCAGATATCTGCGAATTTCAGACAGATCTATGGAAAAAAGAGACTTCTCATTCATGAAAAATTCCGGATTTCTATACTTTCGGCTTATTTTTTCATCAAGGTCCCCGTAAAAATTTATCAAGGCTTCCATTTTTTCGAATATTTTACCAGAAAAACAAGTTTTTCAGTACTCGTTCCAGCATGCTGCAAAAGGTCGTTTTTCTCAAGTAAATCCAAAATTCATTTCCTAAGTTCTCTCATTTCTTCTCTTCTCAACTTGTTATACACTTACAGCACATAGGTATATATTGAAACGAATCACTCATACTCCCGGATCTGATTTATCCTTCAGCTCACCTCACACGGAGATATAATGTTTTCATGCAAAACCATCACATAAAAATCAAAATTTTTCCCTTCTCCAGCTTGACAATCCATGAAACTGAACTAAATTAAAAGAGACATTGGAAGATGTTTATGCGCCCATAGCTCAGTTGGCAGAGCAAATGACTCTTAATCATTGGGTCCTGGGTTCGAGTCCCCGTGGGCGCACCATTTTTATTCTCTTTCCTGAGTAACGGGTTTCTTTGGGATTTTATCTTTGTTTTCAGTCTTTTCTGTACCATCCCTATTCATTCAAGACGAACTCAACTTAACAGATTAACGGATCAGTTCAACTGTTTTTCTAATCCTGTTCTGGTTTTCGCTCTCTGATCTCTCCAGATTTTCCAGATATGCCTCCAACGCAACCGGATCCTGTCTGAATAGACTCCGGCCTGAAAGGGACAAACATTCTCCTGTGCGAATCCGATTGTGGAAACTGGACAAATTTATTTTACTTGTTATATATACGATTTTTATTTATAATAAGTTAAGAATAAATAACCTTGATAAAGAAACACGCTCCGTTACATTCCTGTTTTTATATTCCCCTCCCCGCTTATTTTATAAAGAGTATTCCAGGGAAGCAATAGAACAGATATTTTCCATTCATCCCCGCCCGGCTTTACACACGGCATTTTATTTCTCATACGTTATTATTCTCCCTGAAATCAATCCGCTTTCTAAAATATTCCCAGCTGTTTCTGCAGGATTGCACGGACAGCTTTTGAAAGAACTGACATTCTCGAAAAATCTACCCTTTTCTCTTGATTTCGGAGCATTGTCATGGTATTGTTCCCCCAACATTAAACAAGGCGGATTATGAAAAAATTTCAACGAGCCTATCTGGAAATCACCAATCGATGCAATCTGCATTGCTCTTTCTGTCCAGGTACTAAACGGCCTCTCATGATGCTGGATTCAGACCGCTTTAAAGAGAGAATTTCAAAAATTCTGCCGTTTACAGAACAAATTTTCTTTCATGTGCTGGGAGAACCGCTTCTGCATCCGGATCTGTACAAATTTACAGAACACTGTGCACAGGTTCACCTTCCGATCAACATCACAACCAACGGTTTTCTGCTTTCAGAAGAAAAGGAACAGATCCTTCTGCATCCCGGAATCCGGCAGGTCAACTTTTCTCTTCAGGCGTTGACAGAATGTTCCGGCAGCACGGATCCAATGCAGATTCTTCAGAGGATACTCAGATTCTGTTCAAAAGCTGAAGCAGAACGACCGGATTTGTATATCAATCTCAGGACTTGGGACCTTTCTCATGACTTCAAGTATTCCAGACTTCAAAGCATGCTGGAAAAAGAGATTTGTGCATTTTTCCAGATTTCGGCACAAACCTTTTCCTTTTCTCCCGGACGCAAAAGCCGACGTCTTCACGGCAGAATCTACTGGAATGCCGATTCCCGCTTTGAATGGCCTGTTTCTGAAGTCAGGGATATATCCGTTCAAACGAATTTCTTTCAGAGCGTACAACCCCCTGATTCAAATTCAAGGAAGCCGGAATCCGAGTCTACAGAAAAGAGA
>CASERY010000050.1 GCA_949290385.1 uncultured bacterium
TTTTCAGTCCGAGATTTCGTCCTGAATATAAAAAGATATTCGATTTTCTTGAAATAAAGTTTGTTCCGAAAAAAATGACAGTTTTCTTCCTTGGATTTTTTCCCATATCATTTTGCAAGCAGGAACTTAACTGGTAAATCTCAATTCAGCGTATTCATCCTGTTTTCCTTCAAAACAAAGGGCACAGGCAAGGGGGGTGATGGCCAATCAACTTGCTGTTTGCAGGGATAGAGTCTTTTGCTTATTTTGCACAGATTGAACCATTTTGAAATGGAATCAATTCATCGATCTTTAAAACGGTGGCGTTTCGATTTTTCCGATTTCTCTTCCTGGCTGGATTTTGACCAGGAGGTGAGAAATCCCGTTTATTTCTGCTTGCTCTTTCAAATTCAGCGTGTTTAACTTCCTTCTGCCTGTTAGATCCTTAAATACTTTAGATTTTTCAAGGATTTTCCCGGGGTTCTTGAAGATATGCTTAACGAGGGGTGTCTGCAAGATGGTCCGACAGAGCCTTGATGCGATCCCGCAACTCTGCTGCGCGTTCAAATTCCAGATTTTCTGCAGCTTCAAGCATTTGACGTTCCATTTCCGTGATGATTTCATCCAGACTGGAGACTCCCGCTGCCGCCATAGCGGCTTCCGCGGCTTCTTTGGAGATGCTTTTCTTGCGGGAGGAAATAGTTTTTCCTTTGGAAGATTTGCGAGAAGATGCCGGTTGTTCTGTTTTCCCGCTGGATGGAAGCAGTCCGCTTGCCTGAAGCGCTTTGTACTCATTTGCAGCATCTTTCTGAAGAGCATGGAGACGCTTCTGACTGTCAGAAGACAGGTAGGCTCCGGTTTTATTGGAAATGCCAAGCACATCTGTAATGGTTTCCCGGACAGGTTTGACAATTGTTTTAGGAACAATGCCATGCTGTTGATTGTAAGCGGTTTGCTTTTCTCTGCGTGCACGGGTGATTTCCAGCAGTGTTTTCATGCTGTCTGTAATCGTATCGGCATAGAGAATGACACGGCCTCCGGCATTTCTGGCTGCTCGGCCGGCTACCTGAATGAGAGAACGGGATGAACGCAGGAAGCCTTCCTTGTCCGCATCCAGAATGGCAACCAGCTGAAGCTCGGGCATATCGATGCCTTCCCGGAGAAGATTGATTCCTATAATGCAGTCAAAGTCTCCGTTTCGAAGTTCAGAAAGAATCCGAACTCGTTCAATGGCGTCGATCCCGGAGTGAAGGTACTTTACACGAAGCCCCAGCTCGGAAAGATATTCAGTAAGACGTTCTGCACTTTTTTTGGTCAGCGTTGCCACCATGCTGCGCATGCCTCTGGCTGCTGTCTCGCGGATTTCTGCAATGACATCATCAATCTGGGTTCCAAGTTTTCGCACTTCCACCGGTGGATCCAGCAGCCCTGTAGGCCGTACAACCTGTTCAATGACATAAGGTCCGGATTTTTCCAGTTCAAAATCACCCGGTGTAGCAGAAACAAAAACGGTCTGGCCGGCAAGCTTCATGAATTCTTCAAATTTCAAGGGACGATTGTCCAGTGCTGATGGCAGGCGGAATCCGTAATCGACCAGCATCTGTTTTCGGCTGCGGTCAGCTTTGTACATAGCTTGCAGCTGAGGCAGCGTAACATGCGACTCATCAATGAAGAGAAGATAATCTTTCGGAAAGAAGTCCAGCAGACAGTAAGGACGGCTTCCGGCCGGACGTCCTGCCAGATGGCGTGAATAATTTTCAATGCCGGAACAGTAGCCGATTTCACGCATCATTTCCACATCATAGTTGACCCGTTGAAAAAGCCGCTGTGCTTCCACCATTTTCCCCTGTTTTTCAAATTCTTTCACACAGTGTTTCATTTCGTCCAGAATGGCATGGGTGGCGGCTTCTATTTGTTCCTGGGGCATGACGAAGTGTTTAGCAGGAAAAATCAGGGCCTGGTCCGGACGCGATTTGACTTTGCCGGAAGGAATTTCACAACGACTGAGCGAATTGAGAGTATCACCCCAGAACTCCAGACGAAGGAATTCATCTTTCTGGGAAAGAAAGACATCCACGTTGTCTCCCCGGACACGGAATTGTCCTCGTTCCGGAGAGAAGTCATTGCGTTCGTACTGGATATTGACCAGAAGACGGAGAAAATCTTCCCGATTTATTTCCTGGCCGGTTTTCAGTCGAATGGACATCCGGTCATAATCCACAGGAGACGTTAAACCATAAATGCAGGATACACTGGCTACAACCAGCGTATCTCTCCGTTCCAGAAGCGATGCCGTGGTACTCATGCGGAGTCGTTCAATATTTTCATTGATGCTGGCATCCTTGGCAATATAAGTGTCCGTTTGCGGAATATAGGATTCCGGCAGGTAATAGTCATAATAACTGATGAAATATTCCACAGCATTTTCCGGAAGAAACGCCTTGAACTCGCTGTATAGCTGGGCTGCCAGTGTTTTGTTGTGGGATAACACCAGTGCAGGCCGGCAACCTGTCTGTTCCAGCACATTGGCCAGAGTGAATGTTTTTCCGGAGCCGGTTACCCCCAGAAGCGTTTGAAAAGGAAGGCCCTTCTTCAATCCTTCCGTCAAGGACTGGATGGCAAATGGCTGGTCGCCGGCAGGGGCGTATTCAGAATGGACTTTGAAATCTGGCATGGCTGTGGATTCCTCTCTCTCATCCATGCTCAATTTGCCAGAAAATCTGTTTTTTTCAAGCATGAAGATGAAGAAAGCATGGAAAAAGAGAGAGAGTCCGGATAATTTTATTTATAAAAACGTTTGAAGTTTTGAAAATCCTCTGTACATTACAGGTTTTTTAAATATAGGAAGAATTGCTGTATGTTTCCATCTATTTAGAGGTGCTGCCGATGATTCAAGATATGACTTCCGGAAGTCCAGTGAAGCTGATCCTGGCGTTTACAATCCCGCTGATGATTGGAAATATTTTTCAGCAGTTTTATAATCTTACAGATGCTTTCATTGTGGGACGGACTATCGGGTCTGATGCTCTGGGGGCTGTGGGAAGTACGGGTTCCATTCAGTTCCTGATTTTTGGATTCTATTTAGGACTTACCAGCGGGTTTGCAGTCGTGACAGGACAGCGTTTCGGTGCCAGAGATGAGGAGGGTGTACGCAGATCGGTCTGTACTTCGTGCCTACTGAGTCTGTAGTTCACGCTGGCCGGCATGGCTATTTTTGTGCCGCTGACCCGGATCGGCCTGCAATGGTTGAGAACTCCGGAAGAACTGATTGACGGAGCTGTGAGTTATCTTTTCATCATGCTGCTGGGGATGGGGGCTCAGATTTTCTACTTGATGATTTCTTCGGTTATTCGGGCGCTTGGAGACAGCAAGACTCCGTTGTATTTTCTGATCTTCTCGTGCTTTATGAATGTGGTGCTGGATCTGGTCTTCATCAAGGTATTTCACAAGGGAACAGGTGGCGTGGCTGTTGCAACCGTGATGACCCAGCTGCTGGCCGGCATCCTGTGCCTGCTTTATGTCCGGAGAAAATTCCCGATCCTGAGAATGAAAAAAGAAGACTGGAAGATGACACGCCAGTTTGCATGGCAGCATATCCGGATTGGATTCCCGATGGCATTTCAATATTCTCTGGCGGCAATTGGCTGTATTGTGGTGCAGTTCATGGTGAACGATTTCGGAAAAGATTATGTGTCTGCTTATGCCATTGGAGGACGTGTTTCACAAATCGCTACCCAGCCGATGTTCTCCATTGGCATTGCGGTGGCCACTTATGTGGCCCAGAACTACGGGGCCATGAAGTTCAAGCGGATTGTCCAGGGCGTGAATCGCTAGGCTTTGATTTCGGTCGTAATTTGTGTGATCGGCGGATATGTGATGTTCTTTCACGGAGACTGGATCTGTTCGCTGTTCCTGAAAGATTCTGATGCAGATGTGATCCGGCTTGGACATTACTACTTGAAAGTCGTCAGCATTTTCTATGTTATGCTGGCAATGATTTTTGTCTACCGGAATGCCATCCAGGGAATGGGAGGGGCCATGACTCCGGTGGTTACCAGTTCGGCGGAGATTGTTGCCAGAGTTGTTATGGCGGTTTTCGGGGTGAGATTCCTGGGATATCTGGGTGTTTGCATGTGCGACGCCTTTGCCTGGGTCGTTGCCGCATTGATGCTGATGCCTGTTTTCTATTACCAGATCCACAAGACAATCAAACGGGGACTGGCTGAAAAACTTTTAATGCGTCATCGGCACGCGGTCCTTCCTCCGGAAAAGGCACATTCATAATTTCCAGCAGGGGCGAAAAAAAGGGAAAGAAAAGGAAAGCATCTTTTTTATCTTTAAAAACTTTCCTGAATGAACTGTGAATATTTTTCAAATTTTCAATGAAGACGCTTTCCCTGTGACAAAAAGAGAACTGTGCCCTTCAGTTATGCTGCGTTTTTTTCACAACTTTTTAACCGGGGAGAAGGTATTCTGCAATATCATCCCAGAATGCCATTCCCTTCTGGGTGGGTTTGACAGCTGTTTCAGAAAGAATCACCAGATCATCTGTGGATAAATTCTGCAGAAGCGGCATTAGGTGTTCCCAGACTGCGGCTCCGTCTGGAACGGCATGCAGAAATTCTTCCAGTGTCCAGCCTCTTGCTGTCCGGAGTCCCATGATAAAGATTTCATGAATGCGGTTCCACCTTGGAATTACATCCTTTTCAGGCGGCGCATTCTGCAGCCAGAGGGAAAGGGAAGGCTTTTCTGTCCAGCGCAGCTGTCCGTCAAAGGAAGCGGCCGAGGGGCCCAGCCCGAGATAGGTTTCTCCGTGCCACACATTCTGATTGTGAAGGGCCTGATGACGGTCATCTGCGTAGTTGGAAATTTCATAACGCGGCATTCCACAGCTTCCAAGAAAATGGCCAGCCAGATTCCAAAGGTCTGCATTGAGCCGGTCATCCGGGATTTGAAGCGTTCCATCGGCTGCAAGGCGGGAGCCTTCCTCCAGAGTGAGAGAATAAGCTGAAATATGGCATGGATTCAGGGATACAGCCAGTTGCAGATCCTTCAGAAAGTCTTCAGCCGTCTGCCCGGGAATGGCGTAAATCAGATCAAATCCCAGATTGCGGATGCCAGCTTTGCGAAAGCAGTCAGCAGCACGGAAAGCAGCTTCAGGGGTGCCTGTCGCGCGTCCAATAGTTTTTAAATGCTGTGGATGAAAGGACTCAATTCCCATGGTGACCCGAGTAACGTATCTTGATAGAAGATCGGCATTCTCATCATTTACGGTTTCAGGATTGGACTCAATTGAGACAGACGGTTCTGCACTGAAATGTGTATGGCGTTTTAATGTTTGCAGGAAATTCTCAAGAATTTCATACGGAAGAAGGGTTGGTGTTCCACCCCCAATATAAATAGTGTGAAGATGCTGCAGGGAGGCTTCTTGTGCTTGAAGCTGTTTAGTCAGATGCTTAAGCCACAGACGCATTTCCGTTTCTCCATCGGCCTTTTGGGAATAGAATGCACAATACGCACATTTGGCACGGCAGAATGGCACATGCAGATAAAGGTTTTCAAAAGAATGGGGGGGAAAGGGGCTTGAATCTGTCATTGAAGGGATCCAGTTACTTTCAAAAGGGGAAAATATAAACAGAACAGAAAAATAAAGCTTTTGTCCGATGCAGAGAAAGCAGATCCGTTCTTCAGAAATCCATCTTAAAGGAGCACTTCTGTTCAGAAATAATATCAGAAGTAATAGCGAATAACAGCATCGGCCTCCAGTTCCTTACGGTATTCCTGACGCTTTTTCGCGACTGCGGCATTCCGAAGTTTTTCCCGGATTTCCGGACAGACAACAGAAAAAGGTTTTCGATAAGATTTTCGGATTTCAGCAATTCTCAAAAAATAAACCGCTTCCGGCGTACGGATAGGCCCTGCAATATCTCCGACCTCAAGCCCGCTTACAGCTTCTCTGAATTCAGGCCGGAGACTTCTGGTTTCTGTAAGAGGTGCATTGTCGGCAGAGGAGTCTGCACTGGGAGCATCGGAGAATTCTTTTGCAACTTGCAGGAAGCGAATAGAATCTGCATCTTTAAGCATCTCCTGAACTTTGGAGACGGACTCTTCCGTGTTCTCGCCTGCACGACTTCCCGAATATTTCAACTGAATAAGCTGAAGCCGGATTTGAGCTGGAACATTCCATTCTTCCGGATGCTCTTCATATTCTTCATAAACCTGTTTTGGAGTCACATAAACCTGCCGGTCGCAGAACTGAGAGAGCATGATGTCCACCACCAGCTTTTCCTGAGCCTTCTGTCGGAGTTCCTGCATGGAGATGCCATAATTCTCTGCCTGCTTTTCAAATTTTTTCCGGTCAAGAATTCCAACATTGGCCATGAGTCCTTCCAAAAGGTTTTCCACTGCCTGCTGGGGAATTTCAAAAGGTTTTTTCTGGTACTGAGCATAGACCATGTGGCGGAAAAGAATTTCATCCAGAACTTCCCGGCGTACTTTTAAGGTTTCTGTATAGAGGCGCTCTCCGGAATAGATACTGGCTAGAGCCCGTTCTGTTTGAGCACTTTCAAGAATTACATCCAGAAGGGTTACTGGAATGCCGTTGACTGTAGCAAGCACGGAATCAATTCTCGAATTCTCTGAAAAGAGCAAGGTATTGGCGGACTCCATATTTTCCAGCGGATTGGACTGTTTCTGGGCAGAAAGTTGAGAACATGGGGAAAAAAAGCAGAACAGCAGTATTGTTGCAATCATGATCCTGTTAAAGATGCTTGTTCGGAACCCTGCTATACCCATATTGAAAGAATCCTTTGTCGGAAGAATGAAGATGAAATGATTAAAAAACATCGGTATCTTATTTTAATCCCGATGAATCAAAAGTCAAGAAACTGTTTCCTTTTTTCGATCAAGAAATTCATCCTGCGGAAAGAACTTATGCAAGTTTTTTGAGTTCTGTTCATGCATTATTTATCAGAACAGAGCTGCAGATTTCCTCTTCAAAGTTTTTGCTGAACAGTTGACGAAGTATAAATACATGCTTATTCATGATTTCCTTCAGATCCGGAAACCTTTTCCAGAATTTGGACATGCTGTTCTTTTTCAGGCTCTTTTATGGAATCCTATCCATCTTCACAGCCTTTTTTCTTTTTCAGAGCAACCAGAATAACCGAAGAAAGAATTAGCAGAATTCCCAGGCAGATGCGTGGCGTAAGCTGTTCCTGAAAACATACAACGCCCCAGAAAACAGCGCTGACCGGCTCCAGTGCTCCCAGAATTGCTGTCGGTGTCGGCCCTACATAATGAATTGCCAGTGCGGTAAAGGCAAGGGAAAGCGCCGTAGCAAAAAGAGAGATGCCTACAATGTTGACCAGTGCAAATGCGCTGAAGGACCCTTTCAAATTCAGCCCGAATTTCAGGCGAATCCAGTAAAGACAGACCCCCGAAAGAATAATGTAGAAAGTCAGTTTGACTGTAGGCATATGCTCAGGAGCTGGAAATTTATTGAGTGCAATAAGATAAACCGCATACAGGAACTAGGATAGAAGAGCATAGAAGATTCCGAGAGGATCCAGATAGGTTCCCTGGGCACTCTTGCACAGAAGACTCAGTCCTGCCAGCGAAAGCACAATACACAGCACTGTACGGGTTGAGATCCTTTCATGAAAAAAGACTGCCATCAGGGCCGCAACCATGACCGGATAGACAAAAAGCAATGTGGATGCAATTCCCGCATCCATTTTAGTATAGCTGAGAAACAGGAAGAGTGAAGAAAGGGAGAAAACCAATCCGAACAGAGCGGTTTGTGCGAGATCTTTCCAGGAAATACGGAAACTTACCCCACGTATTTTCATAAAAACGGCAAGAATGAGCGCCGCTGGAAGATAACGGACAAACAACACGGAATCTGCGTCAAAACCCAGTTTATAAAGAGGCAGCGCAAAAAGCGGATTCATGCCATAGGCTACGGATGCGGCAGCCGCAAAAAAAAGACCCTTCTGTCTGGAATAGCTTTTTAGTATGTTCATGAAATGCTCGGAATTTTTAGGATTTTTACGAACTATATCCGGGAAACATCTTTTGCGGCCCGCGTATGATCTGGATTGAATCAGACTCTTCTTGTACCGGGTGATAAGCCATGTTTCCTGAAAAAGTTTTTTAATATACTTTTGAATTCATAAAATACAAGAACAGGTTTGAAGACTCTTCCAGAGGACATGAATTTTTTGTGTGGATCTTTAAAAAAATGAAATATGAAATTGGGAAGAAGAAGCACAAATAAAATACCATTCAGTTCCAGCGGAAAATAAGAACAGAATCCGGAATATCATGCTGGCTACGGATTCCGGATTCTATTTTTCTAAAAAGGTCCGGCCGATATCCGGCCGGTAACATTTATAGGCTAATGAAGGTGTTTACATGGTTGCGTATGCAAACATCTCCCGCCGGAGAGAATCTCAGACGGGAATGAAAAAGCTGGAAGTCTGTTTGTGAATCATTTTACCGTCCAGCCATCATATCAGCTACATCTTCCTCTGGAGTTTTGATTCCTTTCAGTCCGAATGTATCAATCAGTGTCTGGGCGACTTCTGGCGAGAGAAATGCGGGAAGTGTCGGACCGAGGCGGATGTTCTTAAACCCGAGAGAGAGCAGTGCAAGAAGCACGGCCACTGCTTTCTGTTCATACCAGGCAATGTCGAAGGAAAGTGGCAGCTGGTTGACATCATCCAGCGCAAAAGTTTCTTTGAGTTTCAATGCAATGACAGCAAGACTGTAGCAGTCATTGCACTGACCGGCGTCAAGAACACGAGGTATGCCGTTAATTGTACCAAGGTTGAGTTTATTGTAACGATACTTGGCGCATCCGGCTGTCAGGATAATGGTGTCCGGAGGGAGCTGTTTGGCTGTGCGCGTGTAATAATCCCGGACATTCTGGCGGCCGTCGCATCCTGCCATGACGACAAAGCGTTTGATGGCTCCCGACTGAACCGCCTGCACAATCTGGTCTGCCAGGGAAAAAACCTGTTCATGAGCAAATCCAATGGTGATTTCTCCTTTTTCGATGGCGGCCGGAGGGGGACATGTTTTAGCCATTTCAATGATAGCAGAAAAATCTTTCGGCTTTCCATCAATGCGGTCTGGAATATGCGGCACACCCGGATATCCGGCCATCCCGGTTGTAAAGATGCGGTTCCGGTATGAATCCTGAACAGGAATAATGCAGTTTGTTGTCATGAGAATGGGGCCGTTGAAGGAGGCAAATTCTTGATTCTGTCTGTGCCATGCATTCCCGTAATTGCCGTGGAGATGAGTGTATTTTTTCAATTCAGGATAAGCATGAGCCGGAAGCATCTCACTGTGGGTATAAATATCTATACCGGCATCTCTGGATTGCTCCAGAAGTTCTTTCAGATCCAGAAGGTCATGTCCGGATACAAGAATGCCAGGGCGGTTGCCTGCTGAAATATTTACTGTGGTAATTTCCGGATTGCCGAATGCTTCTGTATTGGCCTTGTCCAGCAGCGCCATTGTGCGCACCGCTATGGCGCCGCACTGAAGTACCATGGTTTTCATTTCCTGGACAGAGGTGCTCTGAGCCATGGCTTTCAACGCACTGAAAACAAATTCATAAATAGCGGGATCCTCTTTCCCGAGCATGGCTGCGTGATCTGCGTATGCGGCAATCCCTTTAAGACCGTAGCAGAGGAGCTCCCGCAGAGAACGGAGATTGGGATCTTTGCAGTCAAGAATATTTTCTGAGAGCTGAATATCGGTTTTTCCTGTGAGTTCTTCGGCTTTTTTGAGCTGGGCCTGGAGCCTGGAGTTATCGAAGTTTGCATTGGTAATCGTCATAAAAAGGGACTGAATGATAAAAAGTCCCAGTCGGGAGTCTGGCGTTCGGGTCATTGCGAGCAGCTTCAGTTGATGAATAAGCTGATCCATGAGATGGGCGGTTTCGGGCCTTTTTCCGCAGACACCACGAATGGTGCAGCCGGTGTTCTGGGCTGTTTCCTGGCATTGGAAGCAAAACATTTGATTCATTGTACGTCCCTTCGCTGTAACAGTGTATGGTTAAGTTGGATTTTAGAATGCGGATATTTCAGAAAAATTTTACGGTCAGGCTTCAGAAAAATCCAAAGATCTGGCAGACAATATGATTTAAAGAAATAGTTTTTTCAATTCCTTTCCGTGAAAAATAGAAGAATTTGAACCCAGCAGTTCCTCCCCTGAATTCGTTTCCCCTGTACTGACATTTTTTATTTCGTTATTTTTCGGGGCGAGGAGTAGAGGGGAGGGGACCGGATGAACTTTTCCGGAACTTTTCTCTGCTCTTCTTAAGAATAGACAGGGATTTTTATAAAGAGTCCGGATTTTTTTGATGAAAAAATGAAAAAAAATTGAAATTCAAAACCGTGTATCTATATTAATTGGATAAAACAGGCAACCGGCCGAAAGACCTCTGCCGGTGTTTTTCTGCATGAAAAACAAGAAAATGGAAACTCCTTGAGAGATGCTGTTTTGGATGTATTGCACTCATCGGTTCGGACAGATAAAGAATGGATAATTGACAAATGGACGATACTCTCTATGAAAAAATTCGTTGTTTTCTAAATGAAAATGATCTGTTCTGCAAAAACAATTCCATGTCAATTACACGTGTCGGAAAAGGCTGTGCTTTTGGAGAATTGAATGCCGTTCATGAAACCCATGCCAATGGAGGCAATGTCGTTCAAGGGGGCGCGCTTTATACCCTGGCCGATTTTGTTTTCGCCGCAGCTTCGTGTTCCTATGGGAAAATGGCTGTAACCATGAATGCTGATATATCTTTTGTGCGACCTGGGAAAATGGGGCGGATTACAGCAGAAGCTCGTGAAATCAACCGGGGAAGCCGTACAGGGCTTTATGAAGTGAATGTTTGTCAGGCGGAAAGCGGAAAACTGCTTCTTCATGCCGTTATGACTGCTTTTATCCTGGAGCAGGACTTGTTTCCGAATGAAAAGACTGAAAATGAATGAATAGGACTGATCCCTGGAGGACAGGAAGAGACCGTATGAAAATTTTGAGTTCGGAGAAAAACTTTAGATTCCATTATTTCTAAGAGCATAGAAAAAATCCTTCAGAAGACGGTCTTGAAAGCTTCTTTGTCTGTCTTTCAGAGAAAGTCATATGAAATATTCCCAGCGGATCATGGACTTGTTCCGGGTCTGCCGATGCAAATAAAACAGGTCCGGGATCAATATGAAAACGGACCTATAAACAGATGGAAAGGTTGGAAATGAAAAAATTCAGAATTGGTGTGATCGGTTGCGGCGCAATTGCCCAGGGATGCCATATTCCCGGATATATGGCGGCTGATAACTGCATTCTTGCAGCTGTGGCGGATCCGGAAGACCGCTGTCTGAAGATGCTCCGGGATCAGAAAATGATCTTTGAACATGAGTATCATGATTACCGGGAAATGCTTGCCAAGGAAAAGCTGGATATGGTTTCTGTCTGCGTTCCGAATAAATTTCATGCGGAATGCGCATTGGCGGCCATCGAGGCTGGCGCTGACGTCCTTCTGGAAAAACCCATGACTTTGAAGCTGGAAGATGCTGTGGCTGTGAAAGAGGCAGCCGCGAAAAAGGGCGTACGGGTAATGATTGGTTTTTCTCACCGTTTCAATGAGTTGAATATTGCCGCGAAAAAGGCGCTGGATGAGGGCAAGATTGGAAAGCCGTATATGATCCGCGTGCGTTTCGCTCATACTGGACCTTTCCCGGGATGGGCTAAGACTGACTGGTTTTACAATCCGGAAATTGCCGGAGGCGGAGCTTTGCTGGATATGGCTGTTCACGCATTTGATATTATTTAGTATCTGGTTGGTCCAATTCACAGCATTTCTGCAAAAGTTGCAACTCTGCGCAAACCTATTCAGGTGGATGACAACGTTGTGGCAATCATGGATATCGGAGATCGCTGCATGGGATATGTAGATTGCGGCTGGACATCGCCTGCCGGATTCAACGGCATTGAAATCATGGGAGATAACGGTATGATCCTTTGTGATTACAACCGAAATCGCACCATTATGACTCATGGCTGTGTAAAACCTGATGGAACTTCTGAAAATTCCACCGAAGAAATCTGCGTACCGGTAGGAAGCGGATGGGGCAATGAAATGAAATATGTTACATCCATGCTGGATTCAGACAAACCATTTGTTCCTGGTCCGGATGAAGGCATTAATACTCTGAAGGTTGTCCTGGCAGCCTATCAGTCCAGCCGTGAAGGCCGTGAGATTCCCATTCAATGACAGAATTGAATAATGGGGCAGGGTGTCTCCTGCCACCTGTTGTTTTGTGAATGGACGGGGCATCCGTTCTGCGAAAACGATTCCATTCCTGCATTTTTTGCAGGAATGGATTTTTTATATTGCTTCAGCACCAAAAAACTATCTATCGGCTGGGCTGATATGTAGCCGAACAGCTTCAGCTTAAAGACGAAAGAAGAAATCTGCATCCATACGTTATTGGATTGAGATCCATAAAAGATTTGAGTGTTTTGGAATTGTTAGTTTTTACTGAATAGATAGTGAGTCCTGCTCAGATTCTTCTTTTTCTCCTTTTCTTCTGCTTGGATGCATAATGAAAAGAGGAAATCCAGATATATTTACAGCTGATGAAATGATTGTATCCTGTTTTGCCGCCAGATGCGCTTTTCTCTTGATGCAGGAGGATGTTTTTTCAAAAAAACTTTGAGGAGAGGTTTTGAAATCTTTCCCTGTATTAATTCCATGTCTTCTTGAAATACTTATAAAATAAAAATAGATTTGCAACTGGAATTAATGTAGTCAAATAAGGGATGACGTATTGTATTATATCTTTATTGAAATGTGAATAAATGTTTAATTTTTCCCGTCTATCGCAGTTCTTTGATTTTGAGCTGAATTTATGCTGTACTTTTTTTATGCTGATCGCAGAGGGAAATGGATTTTTTATGACGGTGTGAATGTGATGTTTATGCTTTTTTTTTTTTTTTTT
>CASERY010000051.1 GCA_949290385.1 uncultured bacterium
AAGGTTCCCTGTTGCTGAGGGATATGATAGTATACTCTTCTTTTTCAGATTTACAAGCTCAAAAAGAAGAAATTTAACGTTTTTATCCAAAAAAATCCATGGCAGCTTCCTTTCACCGATCTTTTCTGCATACACCGGTGAATGCCGTATTTTCAACGGCTTCATTTCAAACAGAATTTCAACCAGAATGATTTTATTCATTTTTAACAGACTAAATTATATCAAATTCATCCATTTCACCCATGCGCATTCATAGATTCCTTTGAAAAAAGGGAAATAGGCTTCAAAAAATACTTCTCACACGAACCTGTTCTCCATTCCTCCGTTGAATGAAAGTCCGGTTAAAAAACAACCGGGGAAAAGATTTTTTTCTGCGAATCAGAAAAAATCCCCTGCTTGCAAACGCTTTTTCCGCTTTCCACGGACAGCTCTGTCTGAATCTTTCGCATCAGGAAAGAATTTTTCGCGGATTCTGTCTCTAAAACTGCCCGCCTCTCCGGCAGATACAAAATCCTTTCTGCGAGAATCAGATTTCTGTTTTCTAATATCTTTTTTACGGGAAGATGCCTTTTTATCAGGAAAGTCTCCATCACGGGAGAAAGCGTCCTCCGATTTTTCTTCGAAAGGATCTCTGGACTATTGGCGGCCTGACCTGGATTTTTCGGGATATCTGCCGGCACTGGACCCGCGGTCCGGCCTGGGGGCTGCTTCTCCACGGAAACGGCCATCTCTCCCATGAAGACGGCTTGAAAAACGGCGTTTTCCATCGTGTTTCTTTTCTGAATCCGAATCGTCCTCTCCGGAACGGGATTTCGCAATTTCCACCTTAATGCCTGCCCCTTCAAAGGCCTGCAGGACACGTTCAGCGCAATCACGGTTGATATTGACATAAGAGAAGTTATCAAAAATATCAATGCGTCCGATATTGCGTTTCCATACGCCTGACTGATCGTAGATAACCTGAAGGATCTCTGCAGGACCATAATCCTCATTGCGTCCGATGCCCAGGAAAAGCCGCACACGATCATCTTCCCGGGAGGCTCCGCCTGAACGTTCTTTACGGCTTTTTCCAGAACTGCAGTTGATATCGCCGTAAGTACCTGGAAGAAGTTCCTCATTGTACTTCAGATTCAGAAGTGCCGCCACGACTTCGGCAGGATGATCTGCCGTTGTAAGGAGTTCCTCTGCAAAGGATAGATAGGCCTTATGGTCTCCGGCGGCAATCTTATTCGAAATCTTCAAGGCAACACGCTGACGCTTGGCCTCAACAATTTCCTCTGCTTTTGGAATATTGACCCGGCGGATTTCTGTATTGGCTTCCCGTTTGATCCGGGATAGAAGTCGGAATTCCGAAGGCGTTACAAAAGTAATTGCAGTACCCTGCTTCCCTGCTCGTCCTGTCCGACCAATGCGGTGCACATAAGCCTCAGTACTCTGAGGAATCGAATAATTGATAACATGTGTCAGGTTGTTCACATCAATTCCGCGTGCAGCAACGTCCGTTGCAATCAGGATATTGAACTTTTTCGCCTTGAAACGGTTGATCACACGGGTTCTCTGGGTCTGCGCAATATCTCCATGAAGGGCTTCCACGGGATAGCCGCGGTACATCAGATTTTCAGTCAGCTCATCCACGTCATTCTTGGTGCGGCAGAACACCATGGCATAAAGATCATCGTACATGTCGATCACCCGGGAAAGAGCCTCCAGCTTATCCTCGCGGCGCACCTCAAAATAAACCTGATCTGTCAGATCTACGGCAAGATGTTCACTCTCTGTCCGGACAATTTCATAATCCGGCCGCATAAATTGCTCCGCAATCTTTAAAATCGGCTCCGGCATCGTCGCTGAAAACATCAACATTCGTTTCTCTCTGGGGGTTCTGCAGAGAATCTCCTCAATATCCTCCACAAATCCCATATTCAGCATCTCATCGGCTTCGTCCAGGATCGCGAATTTCAGGTCATCCAGAACCAGAGCTCCCCGTTCCATCAAATCCATGATGCGACCGGGAGTTCCTACGGCAACATCCACACCGCGTTTCAAGGCCTTCAGCTGAATCTCAATCGGCTGTCCGCCATAAAGCGGAATAATGGAAATATTCCGAGTCCCTTTGAGAGAATTGAGTTCTTCCGCGATTTGAAGGCAAAGCTCCCGAGTCGGAGAAAGAATCAGAGCCTGCGGTTGAAGACTGCCGCCGTGAATCACTTCCAGAACAGGCAGACCAAATGCAGCTGTTTTTCCGGTTCCCGTTTGCGCTTGTCCTATTAAATCCTTTTCTCCTGAAATCAGCAGTGGAATGGTTTTTGCCTGAATCGGAGACGGTTCCTCAAAACCTTTTGCACGAAGTGCATCCAGTGTAATTTCAGACAAACCGAGCGAACGGAAATTTTCAAGATCTGACATGCTTCATCCTTCATAGTGTTTAATGACGTCCAAACGTCTCCGGCAAAAATCACGACTCTTCAAAAACTGCTGCCATTGGGAATCTCTCCCAATCATTCATCATTTCCGGAAGACGCAGGAACAAAGACGTTTCGTTCTCATTCTCATCATCACCAGATTTTTCATGAGATCGGACTGTATCTGCTTTTCTGAACAAGAGAATCGGAAGGAATCGGGACCTATGCAAATATTCTTTTATCAAGCTGGATAATATAAAACATCTTCTCAAAAATTCAACTTCTTTAAATTTCAAAATGGTACAAAAACATCACCATCTCCGACATCCGGAATTTTTCCATATCTGCCTCCTTCAGTGTTTTTTCATGCAGCATATTATCAAAACCAATAGTCCACAGAAAAAAATCCGGACAAGACAAAACTTTTTCAGAAATGAATTATTTCCCAGCACAGCGATCATGATTTTTACCGGTCTATTCTATTAAAACAGATTTTCCTCTTCCGAATTTATCCTCATATTTTCTGGATTATTCGTTAATATTCTGGAAAGCAACCTCTATTTATATCAATCAAATTTCAAATACCTTGAGAATACGACATGCTTTTTACATTCAATCAATCTATCTCTATCTATTTCTCTCTGAAAGACTCATATTTTTCTGAATCCGGTCTTAAGGATTCTCCGGACTTTTAATGTACACATGTTTTCAGAGTAACCCAAATAATAAAAATATGAAGCTGAAAACTTTCCGGAAAAAATCTGAGGAATACAATTTATAATTTATATCATAATTTATAAAGACCTTTTCCCCGTTTCGCTCTCCTCCGGTTCAGCCTGTCCTTTACGCAGACGCATGAAATGATGCATTTTCTCCACAAGAGCATACGGTACATGCAAATTTCCGCCCCCTGTTCCAAGTTCCGTCCCCGGACGGTTTTTTCCATGATAGTCAGACCCTCCCGAACACAGCAGCCCGAACTCCGCAGCCTGAGACAATGCCAGTCTCTGCTGTTCCCCGGTAAAGGACGAATAATAGGTCTCCATTCCATCCAGTCCGCAGGGTTGAAGCTTCCGGATGAATTTTCGCAGATAAGCCCGCTCCCCTCTGGCTCCGTGAAGCGGATGCGCCCATATGGCAATACCTCCGGATTCGTGAATCACACGAATGGATTCAGATGGATTCAGATAGTAACGCGGCACATAAAATTTTGCACCTTTTTTCAGGCAGGTACAGAAAACATCCTGAACCGATTTAAAGTATCCCTTTGCAACAAGGATTTGTGCAATATGGGGACGTCCGACGCTTTCACCTTTCGCCGCTTTGAATACATCTTCCTCGGCAATATTGTATCCTGCAAAACGCAGCTTCTGAATAATCAGATGATTCCGCTCAAGACGTCCGTTCCTCAATTTGGAGAGCGCTTTTTCCAGCTCGCCGGACGTTGGATCAATAAAAAGTCCAATCATATGGAGCTCTTTATCATAAAGACGCGTGGATATCTCAACCCCCGGGATTGCCTCAAATGCATACTTTTTCGCAGCCTCAAGGAATTCCGGGACTCCGGAGACCGTATCATGGTCGGACAATGCCGCCGCCTTCAATCCAGCCCTGGAACACTTTTCTGCAAGTTCAGAGGGTGTATCTGATCCATCCGAAGCAGAACTGTGCATATGAAGATCAATCATGGAATCCCTGCTGGAATCAGGCAGGTCCATTTCTTGAAAATCCGGCATTTCCATTCCTGACTTTCTATCTGTTTTGAATTGATTTGAACCGTTTTAATATACGCTACTTTTCATTTTTTTCAACAGCTCTGCTTGAATCTTATAATTTTTATGCTATTTTCGTTGTGATTTCAAGAAAAGCATCTCTTTATTTTAATAGCAGGAATATTGATAGAAATGAAAATTACAGATTCCAATGACTTGGCTGAAGACAATGCAACTGCAGTTTCCGCCAGCCAGAAAGCTCCAGAAACGGCTTCTGCACGGAAAAAATCAAAAGTTTCAGCCTCCTCTTCCAGTTCAAAAGTGTCAAAAAGCGAGAAAGAGCCTGCACACAAAAAAAAGAAGCTGACCAAGGCTCAGAAACGGCACTATATTGACATGCTTATGAGTCTCCGCAAGGAATTTACCGATCAAATCGAATTTCACAGAGATGACGCCCTTTCATCCAAAAAGGATGCAGCCGGAGAACGTGCCGGCATGGCAACGCATATGGCCGATCTCGGCACAGACAATTTCCGGCATGACATTGAACTGGGACTTCTTTCCGATGAAGGCGATGTGGTCTTTATGATCGATGAAGCCCTGCAGCGTATTGAAAACAGTGAATACGGTATTTGTCTGGACTGTGGCTGTGAAATCAATCCGGAGCGTCTGGATGCAAAGCCTTATGCCCGCTACTGTACAAAATGCAAATCTAAGCGGGAAGCAATGGAAGGCTCCTTCAGCAAATCTCGTTAAGAATAGGGATTTCCGGGGAAATTCCAGGGAAAAAGACTGAATGCAAAAATATTCAGTTATGTTCCGTATACAAAATACAAAGGTTTACCTGTCTGACAGAATGTGAGGCAGTATTCTAATTTTGCTTTGGCAGACAGATGTTTTTTTGCAGTTTTCAGAAGGGTTTAATCAATTGGGAATGCCTGGATGAAATAAAATTTGGAAAAACATTTGAAAGTTACAGGATTGAGCCGAACAGTTTCCCGGGAACAAGTCTGTCTGTATAAGTTTTTGCCATACAGAACTTTTTCCTATGCCCTCCCTGAGTCTTTCCCGCAAAAGGACAGATTCGAATTCTGCGTTATTCTGAACCTGCTAAAAAAAGACAGAGGTTTCTTTTATGCTTTTCTCAAAAAATCCCATTCAAAAAGGCTCTTCCCGGGAAAAATTTTTTTTCTTATGCGCATTTTTCTGTTTTGTTCTGTGCACCGCTTTGGACCAGTTGACAAAACATCTGGTGGTAAGCCATATCGATAAATTCACAAGAATCCACGTTATTCCGGGATTTTTTGATCTGACTTACATTACGAATCCCGGGGCCGCATTCGGCATTTTTGCAGGCAAAGGCTATATGCTCCTGGCTGTCAGTGTTCTTGTTTTTGTCCTGCTGATACTCTTTTTCCGGGCGATAACGGAAGGATGGAGTGAACGGATCCTGGCGGTTTCATTGATTCTTTCAGGAATTGTCGGAAATTCGATCGACAGAGTTTTCAGAGGAGAAGTTGTAGATTTTCTGAGGGTCTATTATAAGAATTGGGAATGGCCGTCCTTTAACGTGGCGGACTCCTGCATATGTGTTGGAGTTTTTATTTATATCCTGTCTGTGCTGGTGCATCCGGAACACAGAAAAAACCATGAAACCAGCCATGAATCTTCTTCATCATCACCCAGTTCTGAAGAATCTGCTCAATAATCTTCAGCAGGATCCGTCTTTATGTCCAGTCATCATGGGGCCGACAGCCTCCGGCAAAAGTGCGCTTGCCCTGGAACTGGCAGAAAAAATTCACGGAGAAATCATCTCCGCTGATTCCATGCAGTTTTATCGGGGGTTGGACATCGGAACTGCCAAACCTTCAAAAGAAGACCAACAGCGCATTGCCCATCATTTGATTGATACACTGGATATTCAAGAGAAAGCAGACATCTTCACTTTTTGCAGCCAGGCGGAAGAAGCTCTCCGGCAAATCCGTTTCAAACAGAAGACCCCTGTTGTTGCCGGAGGAAGCGGTCTTTATCTGCGCGCATTCATTTACGGTCTTGATCCCCTGCCCGCGAAGCAGGAACTCCGCGACGAGCTGGATGCCAGATATGACTCAGAAGATACGTTTCCGGACCTCTGCAGAATCATGGAAAAAACATGTCCGCTGGATTTTTAGCGTTTTTCCGCACACAGACGCAAACTTATCCGGGCTTATGAAGTCTATCTGCTGACCGGTCATCAAATCTCTGAACTCCAGCAAACCCGCCTGAAACCATCTCCGCGCAAGGACATCCGTTCCATTGTTCTTCTATGGGACCGGGAAATTTTAAAACAGCGCATTCGTCTCCGCTGTGAGCAGATGCTGAGCCAAGGCTGGATTGAAGAGACAGAAAATCTCATTCATCAGGGACTCCTTGAATCTCCGACGGCCTGGCAGGCTCTTGGATATCCCATTATTGCAGAATATTTGGCAGGCAAATGCCCCAAAAACGAACTGGCAGATAAAATTTCCACAGCCACATGGCAGTTCGCACGCCGACAGATTACCTGGTTCAAGCATCAGCACCCGGAAGCGGATTTTCTCTATCTGCCGTAAATAAAAAAGTAAAAAAGTGCTTTCCGGAAGGAATACAGCAAAAACAATCATTCAGTTTTGTTTTTGTAAAATCAATGGAAAGCGTTCCAAAGTTTCCATTATGGCAGTTCTTTTATTCGGTCGAACAGCCCCCATGTACGCCGGGCTGCAGAACTCCCTTATTCTGTTGGATTTCAGTACATAATAGATGCCGCAAGTTTCTCCTTTTCCAAGGGATTCAGGGTCCCTTATTATCCGCCTTCCCCGGAAACAGATACAATCACGGAAACTATCCGAAGAGAGATCTATAGCCTTTTATCCTATTCCCAACACAGACGCAATCAGTGTACACCACGCTTCATCCAGCTGCTCGAAATCAAAAGGACAAAAAGACCACTGATTAAGAAATAAAGAATCGGTCCTGCTATAAAAAGCCCCCGGAGTCCGAAATCCTAAACAACCACCCCAGCCGCAAGAGGTGCAGTGAAGTTGCCGCAGCTCCGGATTGAACAGCCCCAGCCGAAAATCAGTCCTCTGCTCTCAACCGGGGTTCGCTGGGAAAGCCAGATCTGCAAAGCAGGATCCAGACCGCTGCTGCAGAAAATCATCAGGAAACGCATAATGAAAAGCATGAGAAATCCATGAACAAAATGCAGAGAAAGCATGAACGCCCCTGCCATACAAGCAGTAACCACAGCAAGCTTCCCCGGAGAAATGCGGTCTGCCAGCCATCCGAGAAGGAAACCCGAAAGAGCCCCTGCCGTTCCCGCCACAGCGGACAATGCCCCGGTCCAGGCAGATGCCCCATTGATGGAACCATGAATTTCCTGAACAAGGAGAGGCAGAAAAGACACGTCAAACTGTCTTGCCAACATCACAATTCCCATCATAATCAGGATTGGCCACACAGCAAGAAGATCCATTTTTCTGGGAATCAATGCCATCACAAATGCTTTCTATCCCTTGGGAAGTGGAACAGGCTTGAAATTTTCATGAATCCCCAGAGAAACCAGTAAAAAAGCAATCATCATCAATATGGCAGATATGAAGAATGCCGCCCGATATCCCTACCATTCAGCGGCAAAGCCTCCCACAAAGGCACCGGTCAGAGTGCCGGAAAACATGGCACTGTTCAGAGCCCCCAGCGCAAATCCGCTGTGTTCATCCGGAGTTGAGGTGGAAATAAGGGTCTGCGCGGCAGAAAGAGTTCCGGAAAAAATCCCCTGAAACAACCGCAGGATAATCAGAATAACAGGAGAGTAAATAAATGCCATACCTCCAACGGCAACCATTCCACCTACATAGGAACGCAGCAGCATTTTTTTTCTTCCGAAACAGTCAGCCATTTCCCCCCATACCGGCTAGAAAACCATCATTGTGAACGGTTGGGCAGCACCGAAAAGAGAAACCCAGAAAGTCAGCTCTTCCGCCGGGACATGAAGATCTTTCTGAAGGAAAAAAGGAACAAATGGAAGACCGAAGGAAAAACCAACGGCACAAATAAACTGGGCTGTCCAGATAATGGCAAGATTGCGTTTCCAGGAAGATTCATTTCCTGAAGGGGGTATCTGAACGGCAGAAAAAGATCGCTATGTCATGGATCATACATCCTGTCTGAACTTTATGGTAATAGTAAAAAAGTAATATATCGAAATAGAAAATATTTTCAAGGACCTTATGAATTGAACGAAAAATAATAAATTTATTCTCTATTTTTACGAATTTTTCTGTTGTATTCTCATTTTATTGCTGTAATGTAATAAGCACTGAGTCTGAAGATTCTGCTTTGGCAGTTTCTGAAGAGGAAGACTTTTTACAGATAAAATCATCATAATACTGATACATCAGGCTGACATAGACTGAAGAGAATGGACAGGTTCCAAGGAACGTCCGGACCGGAAGATGTGGATGCACACTTGGCAATCGAAATCCCGTACGGGAATCGATTAACAGGCGTTTTAATCAGGAATTTTCTGACTGTTCTGAGGAACAGACATTTTCAGGTTTTGCTGTCTCTTTTTCTCCATGTCCTGTCCGCATAAAGCTGAACCAACCAATGGAGAGTTGAGAGATCATGGAATACATTTACAATCCAAAATCTTCCAAAGCGGAAGAATTCATCAATGACCGTGAAATTCTGGACACAATTGCCTGGGCCCAGGAAAACAAGTCCAACCGTGAACTCATTCAGTCGCTTCTGAAACGTGCCGAAGATTGCAAGGGACTCTCCCACCGGGAGGCAATGGTTCTCCTGGAATGCGACCAGGATGACCTCAATGAAGCCATGAAGGCATTGGCTATCAGAATTAAAGAACGTTTCTACGGCAGACGAATCGTCATGTTTGCTCCTCTATACCTTTCCAACTACTGCGTCAACGGATGCACATACTGCCCGTACCATTCCAAAAACAAACATATCCGCCGCTGCAAGCTCACGCAGGAAGAAATTGCCAGAGAAGTCACTGCGCTGCAGGACATGGGGCATAAGCGTCTGGCAATCGAATGCGGTGAAGATCCCGTCAACAATCCCATTGAATATGTACTGGAAAGCATCAAAACCATTTATTCCATCAAACATAAAAATGGAGCAATCCGGCGAGTGAATGTCAATATAGCCGCTACAACGGTTGAAAACTATCGGAAGCTCAAGGAAGCGGGAATCGGCACCTACATTCTGTTCCAGGAGAC
>CASERY010000052.1 GCA_949290385.1 uncultured bacterium
ACAATTTATGGCAAAGAACGGTATCTATTCAGAGGTGGAAAAACTGGCAACACGGATTGCGAATGATATAGTGAAAAATCATCCGCTGATAGCATCTATGGCACATTGGCATTCGGTGTTTACAGCGGAGAACAAAAATATTCGTGACGCAAACCGGATATTGGAACTGCGGATTGTTCAGCTGGAAAAAGATCTTGAGCAGCTGAAAAAAATCCAGATGGCAGCTCCGGAGAATATGCCGTTACCGTCTCTGGAAGAAACTGTAGAGCCTGAAATCCCCCAAGAACCTGCAATGACTGCCCGAGAGCTGAAAAAGATTCGCGGCAGATACAATTTCAATCAGCAGAAAATGGCGGAACTGCTTGGCGTCAGCAGTCACCGTTACAACAAGTGGGAACGCGGTGAAATAGAAATTCCGGCAGATGTTGCTGATAATCTCCGTGCTTTTACTGAAATGCCATTGGGCGAATTGCGGGAATTTTTGCACTCAAAAGGTATTTTTCAACCGAATGGTACAGTTGCCCGGCAGCAGAAAGTTACAAAAGCACAAACAATCATCAACTCTGTTCAGCAGTCCAGGTATCTGGCAGAAGATTTAAAACGCATCCGCATGGATGCCAGATATACTCAAAAGCAAATGGCAGAATATATTGGCGTTCCGGTATCAACTTATACATCCTGGGAATGCAATAACTGCCGGATGCCGGACACCCATACGCAGAAAATCAATGCACTGCAGGAAAATATGCCGGAACATTCAGAAGCCGAGAATTTGACAAAGCCCAGGGTTAGAATCGGCAATTATCCCGTCCCCTCACCATATAAAGCAAATGATTTGATAGCAGTACGGATCAGGCTGAACTTTACCCAGCGTCAGATGGCAATGCATATAGGAGTTCCTACAAACACCTATGGGACGTGGGAACGGGGTGTTTGCAATATGCCGGATAAATATACAGATGCATTTATAACATTGGCAGAAGCTGCTCCAGTAAAGAAAAAAACTGTGCCGCAAGTTACACCTGTGGCAGACCAGACCGCGACACCGGCAGAACAGAATCAAACAGGAAAAATCGTAATATCAATAGATAAACTGAAACAAGTCCGTATGCAATCCGGTATGGATCAGCGGAAATTTGCACAGGTCATCGGAGTATCTCATTCTCAATATGCAAAGTGGGAACAGGGGATGCGTGGTGTTTCCGGGCATTATGCGGAAATTATTGCACGCAAATATCCTGAAACAGTAGAACACAGCAGTCCAGAGTATGCAAGACCATCTTCCGGGAACAGTAATATTTATGCAGCAGATCTTGAACAACTCCGTATCCGCCTGAAAATGACATACCGGGATTTCAGCCATCGCCTCGGAGTATCTGAAAATACTTATCTTGCCTGGAGAAAAAAGAATGTCCTTATTGCCAGGGAATATCAGGCAAAAGTAAAACGGCTCTACACACTCGCAAAGGGAATACCGCAAGTTGCTCAAACTACTGAACAGTCTGCTGTTCCGCAGATTTCTGAAGTCATAAAGATGAGTGAAGTTGAAAAAGCACGGATAAGACTCAATCTGACACTTTCCGTAATTTCAGAAATGATTGGCATTTCCGTTACTACTTATAAAATATGGAAAAGCAATAATATCAATGTTCCAGAACGAGTTATTGAAAATGTCAAAAAAGTAATGAGCATGACTGTTCCTGCTACTGACGTCCCCGGGAGCAGAACAAGAAAAACAAAAAAGAATACTACTCCGAAAAAAAGATCTATAAATCCTTCAGCTATTACAGCGGATGAACTGAAAAAATTACGTGCCAGTCTTGGACTGACTCAAAAGACAATCGCTGAAAAATTTGGAGTAACGCAGGCGGCATACCAAAAATGGGAACTGGGAGAATGCCGGATGCCGGATACTTATACCGAAAAGTATAAACATCTATTGGCCAGTCTCAGTGCAGAATTGGATATGCCCGAAATCAATGTCATTCCTGCAGATGCCCCGCCGATTCCGAAAGCATCACTGGGACGTATGGAAGTAACTCCTGAAATGCTCCTGATACTTAATTCTGCAAGACAGGAGTTCGGTCTGTCAGAGGAAAAAATGAGCGTTCTGATGGAAATGGACATAAAAACATTCCGGCAACTGGAAAGCGGAGAAAAAAACACGATAAAAATTTCCCAGTGGGAAAAACTTGAATTCTTTCTGAATTTACCGGAAGACCGCCGGAAAATTTCTATCCAGCAAATAACAAACACAGGTAACGAAAAATAATGAATGATGATACCACATTCTGGATGAATCTTCCGGTCACACAGCGAGAGAAAATCCGGGAGGAAATTCACCAGCAGGAGTATAAAGCCTGCGTCCGGGAATTGACATCTATGCCCCTGACAAAGCAGGTTCAAGCAGAAAACACCTATCTTCGTTCAGAAAATCAGATGTTCCATAATCGCATTTCGCAGAATGGAACAGTTTTATTTCCGATTCCGCCGGATAATTTCCGTGTACTGTATAAATATGCATTGGATTTGACTGTTGAGCAACGGTCATGGATGACAATGCTTTCTTTTGAAGCATTGGAAATGGCAGCAAAGAGTTATGCTGAAAATCCACCGCAGCAGAAACGCAATCAGATGCCGCTTGAAGCAGAGCAAATGCTTATTGATATGGCAATGGAAAATATCCTCTGGGGAACTCCGCATCTGCAATACGCTATGTGGAATATTGGATTTGATAATCTGAAAACATCCCAGGTATACAGTACATTAAGACGGAATAATGTACCGACCACCTTGAAACGTCGAACAAAAGGCATTGACTGGACAAGTTTTCTTGCCTGCATGGAGATTCTGCTCGAAGAAGAATCGCATCCAGAACCGCAGATAAAAGTAAAGCCACGCAGCGATTTGCCAAAAAATCCTTACCGGAAATGGCATAAAAAATTGGTGAGTTTTTACCGGAACGCAACCATTGAGCCGGAGGATATGGCTTTGAATAAATATCTCCGTGTAGAGAATATGATTCTCTCCGGTATTTATTACAGAAGCAATAAAGAGTTGAATCTTACCCGGGCAGAAAAAGTGAGCCTTGCCAGAACAGCATCGAAAATCCGCGGTCCGAACAGAGATAAAATGCCGTTGCTTACTCCGGCAGAAGTTGTGCGGTATGCCAGGAAACAGGCGGGAAAGAAAAATGGGCATAAGAGTCCCAAGCGGGAAACCAAAGGGACAGATGATAAACCGGTATTCACCTATGACAAGCTCAAAGAATACATAAACGATTTTGTCAAAAAGAAACTTGCAGAACCCAAGGAAGAAGACCGGGCATACTCCCGAAAATCTGTACATCATGCGTGTGTAACTTATTTTAAGCGCGAAATCAGCATCCGCACAATAAATGATTTGATGTATGAACTTGACTTGTTACCTCCTGCAAAAAGGAAAGATGGAATCCCTTGGAAAGAATTCAAAGCCATATTTGCGGATGTGACCTGGGCAGGAGATTTTTTCTCTGTCTATGTCTGGAGCAGATATGGAATTCTCAAATATCAGGTTATGTTTTTTGTGCATCTGGCAACTGGAGAAGTTTTTATTGCGGGAGCATCTGATAAAGCAGATTCCGCATGGGTACTGTCAATGATAAAAAGCTGGACAGATGCAGAGAGTCCTTTCGGAAATAAAGCAAAATTCCTGATCCGTGATTGCGATAAGCGGTATACCAAGGAAGTGGACTGGTATTTTACGGCAATAGGATTGCAACCGCGCCGCATTACGCCATATGCCCCTGTGATGAACTGTCAGGCTGAATCTTTTGTGAATCATGTTAAATCGGAATGCCTGAATCAGTTTCTCATCGTTTCGGAAAAGCAGTTAAAAAAACTGCTGCAGTATTATCAGCATTATTACAACACCCAGCGTCCGAATTCAAAGATGCAGGGATGGTGCATTCAGCAGAATGAAACACATCATCAGAATTCCGGAGCAGTCCGGAGAGAGTCACTTCTCCCCGGCGTGCTGACCTATTACTGCCGGGATAACAGTTCCGACAGCATTAGCGGTAACGAACTGTTCCGCTCCGCAAGTCAGATGAATTATACAAAACCGGGAGCTGACCAGTGAAGGATTTTTTTGAAACAGTTATGTTCCGGTGTGAAGATTTTTTCAAAAACTGGATTTATCCGGCGTATCATCTGCGTAATCTGTTGTTTCGCAGATATGACCTTGTCCGTTTGCCCGGACTGAAACCGCAGGAATACTGTGACTGTCTTGAGAGGATGTTCCGGGCAAATATGGCTCTGGTCGTTTTTTTTATGGAAAAAGAAAATCCAGAAGCTCATGTTTTATGGTATGAAGAGGACGGCACTGACCGCTGCGGACCGAAATACGGCGTGCCGGAAAACAGCCGTCTGTATCTGCCGGAATACAAGGGGCGTTTTATCATGGATATCATCAAAGAGATTTATCATTGGTACACTGTGGAATATCCGGCAATGCTTGCTGACAGTAAGGAATTGCTCAACTTTTGGAGCGTAGCACATTGCGGACAGATGACTGATGATACTCCTCCTGATGAAAACGGTCTGATAAAATGTCACTTTGACAAAAGTCATTGTCCTGGAAATTTAACTGAAATAAAATCTATTTCCGGAATTGACTGGAATCGTATCAGAAAGTATCTTAAAGAAGATGAGTTTTTGAATGAAACTGTTGTCCGTACCCGGCATACTGACCTTGAAAACAGAATTTTCCTTGAGTCGCAGAAGTACCTGCATTTATGTATAGAAGTCCGTCCCTATTTGTGGAGATAACGCAAAGGAATGATATGAGAGAAAGAAAATTTACAGCTCCGCAACTTGAATATTTCATATCAAGTTCCAGACACTGCATAAACCATAATCCTAAAGCCTGTACTCCTGCGACAGCGGAAGCCCTTGAGGAACTTTTTGTGGAAGTGCGGAAGCTCTCCCCCGTTTTTGAAAATGGCGGGAGAACAATTTATTGCCTTGTTGATCGCGGTCCCATTGAAGACTGGGCAGACTATGAAGATTATCTTGCTGATGAGATTGTAACAAACTATGCTGAATTTGAAGAAGCATGGAAAAGAAATTATCCTTGTGAAAAACAATGGTTTGAGTTTTCATTTCTGGATGATGACAGTAATGGTTACAAGGGGGTATGGGTAAATAATCAGTTGACTATTAATACCATGCCGAATCCGTTTATGAATAATGACATCATAGATGAACCGGAATTTGTAAAATGGCTGACAGAAAAAGTCCGTGAATGTATCAAAGACATAAAAGCCGGAACATACAACCATAAAGTCCGGGAAGAACTTGCATTTGAACTCCGGACTGGAACAATCATCCGTAACGATCTCTGGGAGGTATTTCCGGAAGACAAAGCAGAATATTTTAGTGACATAACAGATGCGGACTGCGAAGAATTTATAAAACTTATGGCTGATTATGAAGAAGATGCCGTTCCGGAAAATCTGATTACAGACATGACATCCGGCTTGTTTTATGAATGCTGCAAAGCAGGTTATATTGCAAATGATTATGCGGGAAGCAATACTCTTTCCGGCAAAGAACTTTACCTTAAACACGCAGACGGACGTGATGAAGGTCTACGGGATATTGCCATGGATTCTCCTGAAGCATTCCGGCAGTGGCTAAAATGCAGAAATCAAAGTGGACATCCATGGGAAGTCTGCCGCGGGGGTAACTCCACTCATGTATCACTCTTTGTCTGTAAATGCGAAAATGGATTTTATTTTACTGTTGATGGAAAATCCTGGACTCGCTCAATAGAATCTATAAAATTTTATCTTGCTTTACACAGATTGGGAATGCCGGTAAAAATCAATAAAGGAAAAAGACTTGCAGAGCGTTTACTTGGAAAAAATAAAGTAGGTATTGTTCCGGAAGGCGTATTCCCCCGCTATTGTGAAAGCCTTTTCCCCGGAGAAGAAATTCTTGAACTGAGCCGCTAGCGCGGCAGGGAAAGCGAAACGAGAATATCCAAATGAAGAAAAATCGCTGGTGATTTGACAAAAAAAGAGATACCGTGATTAATATAATCAAGTTAATCACAACCGGGCCGAGAGCCCAG
>CASERY010000053.1 GCA_949290385.1 uncultured bacterium
CGAAAACGCGCAACAGCTTCTTCCGGAACGCCAGGAGCAATGTACAGAGAATTCTTTTCTTCTGCGCTTCTCTCTTGAAGTATATACAGCGCTACGTTCATAAGACCGGACTTTTCTTCCCCTCATCTGTTTTCTGTTTCACGACAGGATGCTGAATACAGTTATGCACTGCCGGCCCTCATGGTGGCAGCTGCGACAGTTCATAAAAAAATAAAACCTCCTGTTATCAATAAAAAAATACATGCGGATTAATAGAAGTCAAATCAGAAACAAAATTTTAGTCTCTTCTGAAATTTTTTAGTCCGTCAGAATTGTTTTTTCATTTTAGAAAGGTATAATATTCCTGAAGACAAACGAATCAGTTTCACAACTCAGATCCGGAGATTTTACAGAAATGCCAACAGAATTTTTACAGGAAAAAATTCATGCTGTACGGGATAATCTATCCAATGTCATCCGCGGCAAGAAACAGGTTATCGATCTTATTCTTATTTCCATGATCTCCGGAGGCCACGTCCTTCTTGATGACGTGCCGGGCGTCGGGAAAACGACTCTGGCCAAAGCGCTGGCTCTTTCTGTAGACGCAAAATTCAAGCGAATTCAATGCACGCCGGATCTACTCCCCGCGGATATTCTTGGATCCTCTGTCTATAATGCCAAGACCTCTGAATTTGATTTTTACCAGGGTCCTATTTTCACCAATATTCTTCTGGCGGATGAAATCAATCGTGCCAGTCCGAGAACCCAGTCGGCCCTGCTGGAGGCCATGAGCGAAAAGCAGGTCTCCATCGAAGGAAAATGTATTGTGCTGGATGATCCATTCATGGTAATTGCAACAGAAAATCCCGTGGAATCCTATGGGACCTATCCCCTCCCCGAAGCCCAGCTGGACCGCTTTGCCATGATGATCTCTCTTGGATATCCAGACGCTGAAGCAGAACTGGAAATGCTGGAGGCCAGACAGAAAATCGATCCGCTTCAGAATGTAAAACCCTGCCTTTCATGTGAAGACTTGAACACGGTACGTGAAGAAGTAAAACAGGTGGATATTGAAAAATCCATTGCCAGTTATATGCTTACACTGATCCGGGCTACACGTCAGGATGACCGCCTTCAGCTTGGATGCTCCCCCCGTGCACTGCTTACCCTGGCCGCTTCTGCAAGAGCCGCCGCATGGATGGATAATAGAGATTTCGTTACCCCTGCAGATGTCAAGCTTCTGATTCATCCTGTGCTGGCCCATAGAATGGTTCTGGATCTCCGGACACGCCATGCAGGCACCACGGCTCACGACATTCTCCAAGAACTGGAAGATAAGGTGAAAGTCCCTTTCTAATCCGGAAAATCCCATAGGATTCTGCATTCCTTCAGAAAAAACAGGACCATGCCCTCTGAACAGACTGCAGATACAGCAAAACATGGCATAAAAGGGGTTCATCCTGCATGATTCAATTTATCCGAAAAAATTTAGATGCCTTTTATAGAGGACCGCTCTGGACTCTGCCTCCTGTGTTTCTGCATACGCTGCAGGGGGATACCACAGTCAAGCCGGAAAAACGAAAGAAAAAATTTTTTAAAACGCTCTGTTTCTGGACTTCCGCATGGATACAGCGAAGTATGTCCATGCCCCTTAAAACCTTGTTTCTGCTACTGATTATCAGCATATACGCCATGCTCTACATGCCCCGGGGACTGATTGCCAGTGCAGTGAATTTTCTCATCGGTCTTTTTCTGATTGATTTTGCAGGAGGCTTCCTTTTCCGGCCAAAGCTGGAAATAATAAGATCCATACCGGAAAGAATCCGCAGCGGAGCCTCGTTCTCCATTCATTACCATATTGTCAACAAAAGAAGGTTTTCAGCACTTTCCATCACTATGGATCCTGTCGTCCGTCAGGCACTTTATTTTCTGAAATCAGAGACTCCTCAGCAGGTGTTTAATTTACCCGGAAAACAGGAAATGGAGCTCGAAAATACTTTTCATGCCATACAAAGGGGTATTTACACGGTGCCGCAGTGTCTGGCTGTTTCCAGTTTTCCTTTCAATCTCTGGCAGTTCAGCTGTACTCAGGGTACACAGGCACGTCTGATTGTGCATCCGGTGTATTTTGAACTGGAGAATATCCGTACGAACTTTGGAACAAAAATTCAGAAGCACAGTCTGTTCTCTGCCGGTAAAACAGGAGACAGTTCCGACTTTTTCGGATGCAGGGATTTTCATTACGGAGATCCACTCAATAAAATATCCTGGAAAGCTACTGCAAAATACCAGAAAGTTATTGTAAAAGAGTTTCAAGCAGAACATGTCTCCCGCGCTGCAGTCATTCTGGACAACCGCAGAAGACTGGACTTTAAGCACACCTCCTCCCTCATCACCTTCATTAGAACCCTGTTCCGGAGAATCAATGCGGACATTCATGCCAGCGATCCCGTTTTTGAAGCCGTTGTATCTCTGGGTGCCTCTATTACCCACACATTGGAAAGGCAGGATTTCAGAATCAATCTCTTTGCCGCCGGGTCTGAAATCCACCGCTTTCCTGCAGGCAGAGGCCAGACAGATGAACTGGAAATACTGGACCTGTTGGCATCTGTAAAGCAGAGCCGTGAAAATATTTTTGATATTCTGGAATCAGAACTGATGCAGGATCTATCCTCCATCGGCTGTGTTTTTCTGATCCTGCTCAAGGCAGATAACGACGCAAGGCTCTTCCAGCAGACTCTGGCACAGGAAGGCGCGGCAGTTCAGACCATCCTGATTGCCGATGAAATTCCGGAAAAAGTCCCAGACTGGATTCAGCTTACTGTAACGCCCGAAATGGTCTTTTCGGGGAATGTGAGGATGCCGTGAAAATTCATTTGAATCTGTTCCATTCTGACAAATCAGATAAGGATATTGTTCCGCTGTGGATACGGTTTCTGCTTGTGTTTCCGGTTGTTTTTCTACTGGGAGTCCGGTACGACACACCGATTTACTGTGTTATTACACTCGTATTGATCCTGCTGCCAGGTTTTCTGAAAAAGCCGTTGACCCTCTCTTCCCAAAGGACAACACTATATGGTTGTCTGGGAATTCTCCTGTGTGCAGTTATTCCCTATATGGTTCTGGAAATTGATCCGGACAGACAGTCTTTCCTTGATTCTGTTGTACGACTCAGTCTATTCGGTCCGTTGCTGGCTTATGCCTCGGCATTTGCACTTTGCTTTAAAAGAAATACCAAAGTAACAGCGTATATCAGTGCATTCTGTCTGCTTTAGATTATTTTCAACGGGGACTACGCATTCTTCCCTAAAACACTCCATAATACGTTTTTTATCGGAACCGATTTCCTGTTGAGCCATATGGTAGTTTTCTCACAGGTGTGTATTTTTCTGGTCTTTTTTGGAGTCATTTTCCTTCTCACGGATGCAAACAGACACTATATGCGTCCCAGTTCCAGTAAAAAATCTGAGTTCCGAATCATACTTCTGAAAATTTTTCTGCTTATATGTCTACCACTCTTCGTATTCACCAGCGGTTTATAGATTAATAAATCCCTGCCTTTCTTTCAACGTCTGAATGAACATTTTCTCTATTCCTGGACGAATACAGCCGGAGAAAAACAGCTTTTCAACACGGGTGCCAATATCGGTGCTGCGTTTCCAAAACTTCTCGCTGATACTCAGGATATTTTAATTCTCCGTGTCATTTCCAATTCACCGCCCGGTTACCTTCGGGCTAACTGCGCCACCATTTACCGGGATGGCCGCTGGGACAATCCGCATTAGAAGAACCGCCTGGAAGATGGATATTTGCTCCATGACGGTCTGGAATTCAAAGCATTTGACATAGAAAGTCCCCATGCGCAGCAGCAAATGCTTGCAGCGTCTGGACGCAAACCAGAAACCATGGAAATTTTTCTGAATCCACTTTATGCTTCAGAATCCATCCCGGTTCCTGGTAACGTTATGCGCGTTGTAATGGCTGCAGATTCCATTGCGCTGAACACAAACGGCGTTATTTATCCGAATCAACTCCAGTCTAAAGCTGGATACCTGGCGGATATACCGTTTTCCAATTTCACATAGGCATATCCCCTGCCCCATTTGAAAAGACCTGAAATCCGTCGACTCTATCTGCAGGTTCCGAAAGATCTGCAGGAGCCGCTGGATGCCCTGCTTCAACAAATTTTTCCGGAAGGATATGAACAAATCCCCGAACTTCAGAAAGCCCAAATGATCAGCGACTATCTTTCGTCAAATTATACCTATTCACTTTATCCGGAACTACCGAAGGGGGTTGAGCGTCATCCGGACCCAGTTATCAACTTTCTGGAACGTACAAAACAAGGGCACTGTGAGCTTTTCGCATCAGCCGGAGTTCTTCTTATGCGTAGAGCCGGACTTCCAGCACGCTATATCAGCGGAGTTCTCTGCAACAGAAAAAGTCCCAACGGCAACTTTTATTTTGCCACCGGCGACAATCTCCATGCCTGGCTGGAAGTTTATCTGGATGACTATAATCAGACCTGGTATCTCTGTGATCCCACACCAGCTGATTATCTTGAAGCGATAGCCAACTCCGACCGAGGCGCGTTCCAGAATATTCTGGACTGGATAAAAGCCACGTTTGACAATCTGTACGCCTATGTCAAACGTGGTTATCTCATGCGTTTCTTCAAAAAATTCTGGCTTATTCTGGCAGGATGCATCGCAGTTACGGTTCTGCTTGTAACGCTCCTGCTATTTCTGCGAAAGAGACACCGCCACGACAAAATCTATAAGTATAAAACTTCCTTGACCAGTCCGCATCTCCGTAAGCTTCAGAAAAAAATGCAGGCTCTGATCAAACATGTATCCTCCCGTACCCGAACCCCCATCCGTGGGAGTCAGACCCTGGAAGAATGGTTTGAAAGTCTTCCTGCCTATGCCCGACACGAACAGCTGAAGTTCCTCATTAAGAACTATGAAGCATTGCGGTTTAAAAATCATGATGTCATTTCTCGGAAGAGTCTTTCAGACTTTGACGTCCAGATTCAGCTTTATCTTCATTATTTGAAGAAAGCAAAAAAATTGGTAGGGAAAACAGCCAAAGCATATAAAACTTAATTTTTATCTGGAGCTTCTTTCCTTTTTATTGTACAGACATTCTGACAGGAATTTTTCATTTTTCTCTTACTTGTTTTCCATAATATTTATCCTTCTGCATCTGCTCGGTCTTGTCGGCAATGGATTCCATCCTTGCAGAAGGACTGAAGGAAAGATGCAGAAAGGATCGTAACAGATACTTTTATTTCATACCAGATCCACCTTGACCGAATCTATTTCTATGTTATATTTTCCGTATTCTCCTGGAAGAGACAGCAGTGATTCAAAAGAATTTTCGTTGCAATTGGTCTTGCTGAGTTTTGCCATTCAGAATAATTTGCTGATATCTAGCCTTCTTCTTTACCGGCTCTGCCGGGAGGAAGTATAGATGGAAGAGACAGGATTCAGCAGTCTTTCTGAAGGCCCCTTTCCAGTCCACCGTTCTTTTCAACATGGAAAATATTAAAAACAAAACGCTTCCGTCAGAATAAAGCAATCAATAACAGAAAAAAATTCCAATCCAGCCGTTCTTTTTTCTACGGCATTTGGAAAGAAATACAGGATTTTTTGATTTCTATGCAGAAAAATCAGAAAACAAATGTCATGCGCCTCCTGGAACAGGCAGGCATTCCACATCAGGAATATGAATATCCCGTAGATGACGGGCGTATCGATGCGAAATCAATTGCTGAAAAAATCGGAGTTCCCCCCGAGCAGGTTTTTAAAACACTGGTAGCCCAGAATCCCAAACATGAACATTTTGTTTTCATTATTCCGGCTGTCACAGAGCTTGACCTCAAAAAAGCCGCTCATGCCTCCGGACAGAAAAGCATTGAAATGATTCCTCAAAAAGAGCTTTTTCCCCTGACCGGCTATATTCACGGCGGCTGTTCACCCATTGGGATGAAAAAACTTTTCCCAACTTATCTGGATGAAACCGCCATTCTTTTTGACTTTATCTGTGTCAGCGGAGGTAAAGTTGGCACAAATGTCGGGGTCAATCCTGAAAAACTTGCGGAAATGATTCCAGCTGAATTTGCAGATCTGAGCCGCGGATGATTAAGCGTCTTGTCAGAGGGAATCGTCTCGGAAGTTTATTCATAAGTTTTCCGACCGGATGAATTCTGGATAAAAATCCATTCCATCTCCAGCTTTATTGTACAGGTTCTAATATGGCTTGGAAGGGAAATATGGCTTGGATGCATTCAAGCATTGGAACCTCTTGTTTTTGAGGATCCAGTTTCATCTTCGACATCAGTTTTCTCGCGTTTACCTGCCCCTATTCTAAACTTATATATACAGGGAAAATTTACAGAGAATTCCAAGGAATACCACCAAGGCCCAGGCACAGAATGTTGAAATTGTGCTTTCGCCTCGAAAACTTAAAGCAGATCCTGTGGATTTTTTTAGTCTCATACCAAACAGATCCACTGCATAAATCTCATCCAGGACCAAGTGAAGCATATAGCCGAGAAACACCGCTGCGCCGAAAAAAATTCTGTGATACCATATGGAATTATAAAACAGCAGAATGGCACATTCTCCTGCAATCAGGGCCGCAGGAATACTGTGAAAAATCCCTCTGTGAACGGTAAATCTGAAAAAGAACCAGGCAAGAAGATACTGAAAAAAAAGAAAAGCCGCCAGAAGGATACAAAAAATTTCCTCTGTTTTAAGCATCAGGCTAGGCTGCAAAGCATGAAGCAGCAACACAGGACAGGCTATTCCGAGAATTCCAAATAAAATCTGTGTAGGTCTTGCAGTATCGCTGTCTACATCCGGCACAGCTGAACCAATCAGAGTCAGGCAGAAAATCACGACAGCTTGCACAGGATGTACCAGTTTAGTGCAACAGTAAAAAGCTGCTGTTACCAGAAATGCCTCTATAATGCCGAATGAAATATGCGTTTTAAATTTAGCCATGTACACAATCCGCAGAATGTTCCGTCAGAACGCGCTGGATATGTCCAAGCACCCGATTCTGGAAAAAATCGCTGTTCAGAGTTCTGTCAAAATCCATATTCAGGAGTCGAACCCAGTCCGTCTCCCTGGAGATTGTTATCGCAGATGCATTGCGAATCAGCGAGTCAAAAACAGCGGAATCTTCCGGCTCGACACTGTGGGCTGTCTTAAAATAATCCAGGTCAATATCCAGGATAAAAGGCTTTTTCATTCCGGGAACGCCTGCCAGATCAAAAAGATGTTTTAAATAATTCGACTCCAGTGCTTTTCCATAGTAAGAACGCAGAGCCTCAATGGAATGTTCCTCCGGATCCTCATGGATAATCCGAAGACGGCGGTCATGGTCAATGGAAAAATCTTCATGCGTCAATAGAAGCGCATCCTGAATGATGCCACACTTCAAAGCATAGTCAAAATGTTCATCATGACGCAGAATTTTCAATGCCTTGACAAGTTCTTCCCGATTTCGATAGTCCTAGGACAGAAAAATTTCCTTTCCGGCCTTCTCAGATGCATAAGTAAATGCAGGTAAAGTATCCGTGTGATGATCCAGCGTCAGTATAGATGGCAGCGTCTCCAGCTTCTTCCGTTCCTCTGCCCAGGCTAGAATCACTTCATGATGGTTTTCGGCTAAATAGATGTTTTTCCCTTCTATTTTCAGAATGGTTATATTCATTTTCCGACTCCGGCTTTTACAAGATCCCAGTAAGGTAAACGAAATGACATGAAAATACAAATTCAGGGACTGAAAGATATTGAAAAAAACCGGACATGCGTCTATATTTTTCCTGTTAAAAAGAGACTGTAAACTTTTTATGACAAAGAGAGCGAGGTTCGAGCATGCTTCCATTTATTGATCTGAAACACCAGTACGGACGAATTCGCAAGGACGTTCTGGAAGGAATTGAAAAAGTTCTTGAAAGCACCCATTATATTCTGGGCGCAGAAGTTCAGGAACTTGAAACAAAGCTTTCCGAATATACCCATTCCAAATACGTTCTTGGCTGTTCCAGCGGTACAGATGCTCTGCTGATGGCTCTCATGGCCTTGGACGTCGGTCCCGGAGATGCTGTCTTTACAACTCCATTCACTTTTTTCGCCACGCCCGAAACACCGGCTCTCCGTGGCGCAACTCCGGTTTTTTCTGATATTGATGAAGATACTTATAACATGGATCCTGAAAAACTTGAGCAGGCTATCCAGAAGGTTATTCAGGAAGGAAAACTTACGCCTAAAGTCATTATTCCCGTGGATCTCTTCGGCCAGGCCGCAGATTATCAGAAAATTCTGCCCATCGCCAGAAAATATGGACTGAAAGTCATTCAGGATGCTTGTCAGGGATTCGGAGCAACCTGCCCCTGTGGAAAGATTGCACCATCCATGGGAGATATTGGCTGTACCAGCTTCTTCCCGGCCAAACCCCTGGGTTGTTACGGTGACGGCGGTGCAGTTTTCACCGATGACGAAGAGCTCTATAAGAAAATGTATTCCATTCTGGTTCATGGAAGAAGCGCTAATGATAAATATGACAATGTCCGTCTTGGATTGAATGCACGTCTTGATACCATCCAGGCTGCAGTGCTTTTGGCTAAGCTCAAAATTTTCCCGGAAGAAGTTGAAATGCGTCAGGTTGTTGCGAAAACATATTTTGAAGAACTTGATGGACTTGTCAAATTGCCGGTTATCCGGCCCGGCTATCGTTCGGTCTTTGCACAGTTCTGTCCGAGATCTCCGAAATTCCACGAGATTCAGGATGCACTCAAAGCAAATGACATCCCAAGTGCAAGATATTATCCCATTCCCATGCATCTGCTGGGCGCAATGAAATACCTCGGATACAAAAAAGGAGACATGCCAATTGCAGAAGCCTGTGCAGCAGATATTTTTGCCCTGCCCATGCATCCATATCTCTCCAAAGAAAATATTCAGAAGATTGCGTCAGTTATTCGTTCAGTTGTCCGGGGTTGAAGGTTGAACTGAACTTTGAAACGCTTCCAGCTCAAAATCGGATTTAAACAAGCAAGTAGCATATCTTAACGCTGAAGCGTTTCCAACCCGCCGGAAGAAGGAAGCGGAAAAATAATATCTTTGAGGATAGGTTCCATCACAAACTGTCATTTTTGAATTCTGCTATACAGCAACTGTATTTGAAGGAAGCAGTTGCTGTATTTTTTATTTCAGTCTAAGCCCCAATATTTTTTTATAAGACGGTCTTATTCAAAGTAAAAAATGAATTCAACCATGTCTGAAAAGCAAAATATAGTATAGAATCCCAAAGGAAAACAGCGAATTATTTAAAAGCCAGCCATTCTTTCACGCTTATTCTTTTGTCTGCATTATGCCACTCAATATATACCCGGACAGCCTAACATTCATTTTTCAAAGATGCCTGCCTGCAGGCTGGATCGGCAGGCATACAAAACTTATGAGCACTGATGGCCTGCGACGGCAAACCTGGAGTCTGGGCTGGAATTGTGGCATACAAGACTTATGAGCGCTGACGGCGAATAAAATCTTCAATAATCTCTCTGGCAATGCTTCCAACCGGCGGAATCTTGGGTAAATGGTCCACAGTGAACCATCCCGCAGTTTCCAGTTCAACACCATCCGCCGCGACTTCACCGGAACAGTACTCTGCTGTAAATCCCAGCATAAGAGAATTGGGAAACGGCCAGCTTTGACTGGAATAGTACCGTATGTTGCCTACTTCAATTCCAACCTCTTCCCAGACTTCACGTGCAATCGCCTGCTCCACAGTCTCTCCGACCTCCACAAAACCGGCGATAAGCCCATAAATTCCAGGATCAAAACGCCGGTTGTGTGCCAGCAGAATTTCATTGCCTCTTGTAATTGCCACAATAACAGCCGGAGCCAGCTGCGGATAATAATGGGTTCCGCAGACAGGACAGACAATGGCAATATCACTTTCTGAATCTTTCAGTGGCGCCTTGCAACACCCGCAGAACTGATGCTGTCTGCGCCATAAAAGCAGTTCCCTGGCCCTTGCGACCGCAGTCCGCTGCGGACGGCTGAAAACGCTATATGCGTATCGAAGTTTTTCAGCGACTAATCCTTTCGGAAGAATTCCCCCATCCAGATCACCTTCTTCAACAGCCAGACAAGGCTGTCCGTTAAGAAAACCAATCTGAAGCGGCGTTTTCCGGATAACATCCCTTAAATCCGCCGGAGCTGGAAAATGGCAGTGTTTTTCTCCATCCACACAGTAAACAATATTTCCACCAAAAAACAAAATAAGCTGTGATTCATGATCATGAACCCAGTTCATCTCATACTTTGAGCAGACCGACGGCCGAAATCCCAGCTGCATCTCCTTAACACTCCTTCATTCCACTGCAAATCTGTTTCTCTTCTGACTGTGTATATTTCCAGAAAAAACTTTTTCCTTCTTCTGAAATTTTCTCCAGCTCAGCCAAGCAGCACTTTTTCCAGATGCTCCACATCTGTTCCAAGGAAACACTGGGCCTGGCGACGGAATTCCATCGAATAATCCGTTACAAAAAAACGCGCCGTTCCCCGGTTCCCTTTTGGGGCCCGCAGACCATATCCGGCAAGGAACTCTCCCAGCATCTCCGAACAAACTCCTGCACTGTCGATAATCCTCACACAGGATGGCAAATAATGTTCCAGAGCTTTCCGGAAAAGAGGATAATGTGTACATCCGAGCATCAGCACATCCGGTGGATTTTTTCTGAGATCCTTCAAATAAAGGTCAAAAACCTGCTCTGCAAGAGGTCCTTCCAGAATTCCTTCCTCCGCCAGCGGCACAAGCAGCGGACAGGCAATGCTTTCTACTTCCAGACTCGGATTTTTCCGATGAAGAGCCTGCTCATATGCATGACTTCTTACGGTTGTGCGTGTTCCCAGTATAGTAATCCGATGTCCTCCTGTACGCAGGACCGCTTCAACTCCAGGTTCAATCACCCCCGTTACAGGAATTTCCGGATGACTTCGGCGCATTTCATCAATCGCCACAGCGGAAATTGTGTTGCATGCCGCAACCACAGCCTTCACATTCTTACGCACCAGGAAATTCAAATCCTGACGAGCAAATTCCATAACCGTTTCCAGCGATCTGTTCCCGTAAGGGACCCTGGCAGTGTCTCCCAGATAGACCAGATCCTCGTCTGGAAGTTTTTCTCGCACAGCAGCCACCACGGTCAACCCTCCCAGTCCGGAATCAAAAATTCCAACAGGACGGCTGTCCCATCCATTTCCAGTCCCGCACAGTTCCTGTCTATCTGCCTCTGGAAGCAGTGCTGTTTTTCTGTTCATCTCCATACAATCCAAATTTTTCTCCTGATGTCAGCTCAGACTTATGAAAAATAAACAGGTTCCATGGAAAAACTTTCTTCCATAACAAAGAGAAAAGCGTCCGGACGGAACAACATTACGATACAAATGTCTCCGGATCCTGATATCCGTTCAGATCCAGAAGCATGGCAATCTCATCACAGCACTTTTTTTTAGGACAGATCCAGCAGTCGCTCCAGATTTTCTGAGGAAACATATTCTTATCCACCGTCTTGAATCCAAGGCGGCTGAAAAACCCATCCTGATAAGTCAGAGTAAATATACGTGCAGGCTCATTGTTCTCCTGCAGCGGTCTCAAACATTCCTTGACCATAGCAGAAGCAATCCCCCGCTTCTGCCATTCCTGAGCCACCGCTAAAGAACGAATCTCGTACAATGCCCCCCCATAACAACGCAGGGCACAACATCCAATCAAGGAATTGCCGTTCTTCAGAGCCACGCTGAAATTTCGGATTTTTTCAAGAATATCATCCACTGGCCTTGGTAAAAGCAAACGCTGATCAGCAAAGGATCTCAGCAGACCATGAATAGCCTCTGCATCCTCTGGAACAGCTTTGCGAATCTGAAAATCTGCAGACAAGTCTTTTTTCATTTTTCTTCCGCGGAACAGGGTTCCTGATAAAACTGAATGCTACGGAAACGGTCATAGCGCTGAGTCTTCAGCTCCTCCGGCGACATCTTCTCCAATTCCGCAAGGTTCTCTGTCACGGCCTTCTTTACCAGAGAAGCCGCCGCATCGTAATCCCGGTGAGCTCCTCCCATAGGTTCTTCAATGACACCATCTACAAGGCCAAGCTCTGTCAGGTCCTTTCCCGTTAAATGCAAGGCTTCTGCCGCTGTTTCAGAATACGCCCTGTCCTTCCACAGGATAGCAGCACATCCTTCCGGTGTGATAACTGAATAATAAGCATTTTCCATCAGAAGCACGCGATTTCCAACGCCGATTCCAAGCGCTCCGCCGGATCCGCCTTCCCCGATTACGACACACAAAACAGGCACTGTCAGTGCAAACATGTCCCTCAAGTTCACTGCAATTGCTTCGCCGATATGCCGTTCCTCTGCCGCAACTCCCGGGAATGCCCCCGGAGTATCAATAAAGGTGATAATAGGCACTCTGGCCAGTTCAGCCATTTTCATCAACCGCAGAGCTTTGCGATATCCTTCCGGATGCGGGCAGCCGAAATTGCGGAAGACGCTTTCTTTGGTATTGCGACCCTTCTGCGTTCCGATCACCATCACATTTTTTCCATCCAGACGGGCAAAACCTCCGACGACTGCCGGGTCATCCGAAAAACGTCGGTCTCCATGAAATTCAGTAAAATCAGTAAAAATTCTTTCCACATAATCCAGTGTAAAAGGACGGTTCGGGTGACGCGCCAGCTGAACACGCTGCCATGCGGTAAGATTTTTATAAATACTCGCGCGAGTCTCCTGAATTTTCTGCTTCAGAGACTCCAATTCATTGGACATGTCGATATTGCTGGTCTCGCTGAGTCGTTCCCATTCTGCGAGTTTTGCATCCAACTCTTCAATCGGCTTTTCAAAATCCAATGTAACGTTTGCCATCTCCTATCTCCAACTCTTAAATTTGCTTTATTCAACCGGTACGGGAAAAAAATATATGCCTCTGTTACGTCCAAAACGAACAGCATTCATTTCTCATTCCGGGAATCAGACTCTGCTGTCAATCTGTGATTTCCACCTGCGTTCCCTTCGGCAGGATTGAATATACATCTTCAACATCGTCATTCGACATCCGGAAGAATCCCTCTGCAGTATCCAGCATTCCCGTTCCAACCGGAGATGCTCCGCTTCCATGGATTCCCGTTCCGACAGAAGATCCCCCATTCACGGGCTCAAGTCCGATCCAGCGGGATCCCAAAACATAATTCCCGGATCCGGCGGCAGACGTTCTTCTGCCATCTTTCCAGGAAGGATTTTTCTCTTTTTCTGTAATTTTATAAATCCCTGTAACTTCGTCCGAAATCATTGACCCTGTTTCCACCGGATAAATTTTAAAAATGCTGCCGGTATCCAGAATATACAGCAGTCCGCTGCCTTTTGAAATCCGTGCCGACCAGTCGCTGGAATAAACACGCAGCATTTCACCGATTTGCAGACGCGTATCATTGGGAGCCATGCCATTGGCCTTTTGAATAGCCGCCACAGATGTGCCGTATTTACTTGCTATTCTTGAAAGGCTGTCTCCCCGTACGACTTTGTATTCAATCAGGCTGCCGGTAATACCCCGCCCCGTATACAGGGCATCACTGCAGCGGTTCAGAAGCAGGCGGCTTTGTTCAAATAGAGGATCTTCAGGCTGAAGTGATTCAAATACAGACCGGATCAAATCCCGTGCCTCTTCATAATTGCCTGCTTTCCATTCAATAACAGCTTTACTGTATAGGCGCTGTTCCTCAGCATTTTCACTGCCAGGACTCATTTCTCCCTGCCTGGAGGTCTAAGTACCATCTGAATAAACACGCTCTTCTGAACGATTCTTTTCTCTTTCCTCGGAAGAAGATCTCAAAGATAAAAACAGCTTCCAGGCACCGAATCCCAGTGCAGCAAGAATCAGGAGCACAATAATAACAGCAAACAGCGAAAACGAGGATCCGTTCTTTTTACGGTTTCGTCTGCCGGAAGGACTTCCAGGACGGTACATCAGCCCCGAAGATGATGAAGAATAATACCCCATGGCAAAGTTCTCCTGTTTCATAATGTTTGTGTTTTATTTTTGTTCAATATACATCTGCTTTTCCTTTTTGACAAATCAATCATTCTGAATACAGGAATAAATCTATGGAAATTCTCTTCTGTATCCTGTCTCCGAATTTTCCGCGCTTTTTTGGAGGATTGTCAATAGGTCCAGAACGGCGGCTTCTCAATGGTGTCATTCTCCCAGGCACCGTCCTCATAGAAGACCTTTTTCAGGAAAAGCCCGCATCCGGGAGCCGTATCTTTACAATATGCGCGGCTTCTGGCCTCCAGCATCCGCTGAAGATCTTCCCGGTTCAAGCGACCTCTTCCTACAAAAATCAGAGATCCCATCATGCTTCTCACCATTTTGTACAAAAAGCCGGTTCCCAGGAAATAACAGCAGACAAGCGGGCCAAAGCATTTGACCTCCGTTCTCATGATTGTCCGGACTGGATCATCAATCTTGCCGCGGTCCACAGTAAAGGTTGAAAAGTCATGTGTTCCCTCAAAAACATGGATGGCATCGGCCATTTCCCGGATCCGGACTGCATCCGGCACATGCCAGGAATAACGGTTTGTGAAGGGGTTGATATCCCCAGTATTGATGACATACACATACGATTTTCCCTATGCAGAAAAGCGGGCATTAAAGGTGTCTGCCTCCACTGTCTAAGACCGGATACGGATATCGTTCGGAAGCAGACGGTTCAATGCTTTTTTTATTTTCCAGTCCGGAATATACGGAGATGGCGGAGCCTTGAAAGAGGCCACCATTCCCAGAGCATGAACCCCCGCATCCGTGCGACTGCTTCCCTGTACGCGGATTGGAATATTTCCAAAGAGTTTGCACAGTTTATCCTCCAGGACTTCCTGCACGGTAATCCCATTTATCTGACGCTGCCAGCCGTGATAGGCTGTTCCGTCAAAAGAAATCTCCATTTTAAATGTCCGTACAGACTTTTCCTCCTCCGTCTTTTTCTCTTCTGCAGCTGCAGTGTCGGAAGATTTGCATTTCAACAGATCTTCCTGAAGCGCCGCAAGTGCCGTCGTCTTCATTTCGTTTTCCGGTACAGGAAGCGCCTTTCCCCGACTTAAAGATTCTGAGATTTCAACTGTCTGCGCATTCCATTTTTCCTCGTTCTGAGCTTTTGCTTCTGCAGACTCCGTTCCGGCACAATGTTGATATTCTTCTCCGGAATTCATATTCACCTTTCAACTACTTTAAATCAATTCACCATCGATTCACCCTGATTCAAAAGAACGTAATCTTATTCCTTTGAACCGGGCTTGACTGCTTTCTTTGACTTTCTCCGGAAGAGAAAAAAAGCCTAGTCATTTCCGAAACAGCATTCAAATTCTTTCTGCCCTTTCTTTCTACTCTGGGAGACTTCAATTCTTCATTTTCTGTTCATATCTCATTTATTTCTCAGTATCAGAAGTCTTTCCGGGCTGACAGCGTACATAAATCAGACTGATTACAAAGAAAACTGAAGCACAGAGCACAATGGTTGCTCCTGCCGGTGTATTTGCCCATTTCTGAGCGGAAATCAGAAGCCCGGCTACAACCGAAATAATACTGATAATCAGCGAAATCCAGAACATGCTTCCGGAATTTTTCGAAAAATTTCTTGCAGTCGCCGCCGGTACAACCAGAAGCGCAGTCACCAGGATAACCCCCACTGCACGGACGGAATAAATCACCACCAGCGAAAGCAGTCCGGCAAAAATATACTGGTATGCAGCAACCGGAATCCGGTGCACAGATGCAAGCTGAGGATTTACGGATATGCTCAGCATACGGTTATATCCGAAAAACTGAAACAGAATAAAAGCAACAGCCAGAACAATCAGGGAAGCGATTTCAGCATCGCCAATCGTCAGAATATCGCCGAAAAGGAACATCTGCATGTCTTTCGCCACTGAACGATTTCTGCTGACAACAGCCAATCCAAATGCCACTACAGCAGAAAAAATCACCCCGATTACAGTGTCCGATGAAAGGCGGCTTCCCCGTCTCAAATACATAATCAGGAAACCGACAAACAAAGCAAGAACCGGCATGGAAAAATTGGGACTCACAGAAAAAATCAGTCCCAGTGCCACTCCGGCAAAAGCAGAATGTCCAATGGCATCGGAAAAAAACGCCATTCTGGAATTCACCACCTGAATGCCGGTAACAGCCGCCAGCGGAGCAATCAGCAGAAGTCCCAGAAGCGCACGCTTCATGAACATGGCATCCATGCATTCAAAAGGAAGGAAGGAAGAAACAAATTCAGAAAGAGACATAATGATACTGGAAATCATTGGACATTCACTCCGGAAGAATGATTCTGTTTTTTCTCGCTGGACAAGTGCTCATGACCACAGGAACATGAAACAGTCTTAGCTTCAGATTCGGAACAAGTCGCGTGTTCATTGACTCCGCGACCGCTTTCTCGGCGGCCGGATGAACCTTTCGGAAAATGAAAATGATGTTCCGCCGCATAGGGACAGTTCTAAGAACACTTCGACACATCTTTTGCCAGATTATGTAAATCCGGAATTCCCAGATGCAGTCCAAACGTGGCACTCAACACCTCATGAGTCAACACCTCATGGGGCGCTCCCTGGGCAACAACCCTGTGATTCAGACAGATCACATGATTGGCATGAGCCGCAACTGTTGCCAGATCATGACTGATCATCAACTGAGTAAAGCGCCGAGTCTTTCGAATACGGTTCAGCAGTTCGCAGCAAACCTGTCCGCCTTTAAAATCGACTCCGGCGGTCGGCTCATCCAGGATCAGAATCTCAGGATCCTGCAGAAGGGCCTGCGCCAGAAGAACTCTCTGAATTTCTCCTCCGGAAAGAGCCCCGAATGAACGATTGGCAAGCTGTCTGCATTCCACTTCATCGAGCATTTTCAAAATGCGCTCCCTGTGCTTTCCGGAATAACCGAAAAAAATCGGCATAATCTGAATCCCGGAAAGCAGATAATCCATAACAGTCATCGGCATATCCCGGTCAAACTGCAGTTTCTGAGGCACAAATCCAAACCTGGGTTTCCCCGGTTTTGCGCAATGAGGAAACGAAATAGTGCCTTTGTACGGCACTTGCCCGAGAATGGCCAGTGTAAGACTGGTTTTACCGGCTCCATTGGGTCCTACAATAGCGGTGGATTCCCCCAGGGGAACACGAGCATTGACATTGTCCAGGATCAAGTTGTCTCCAAGACGAATTTTTACATCCGATAAAATCACAGCATCTTCATGATGCGGATTGCAAATGACATCACTCATTTTTTTGATTCTTTCTTCAGCTCGTCATTTCAGATGACGATTCAAAGTTTCAAGATTTTTCCGCATAGTCTCAATATAATACGATCCGTCCGCATCTGCCGGACCGCTGGCCACAGGATCCAGAACATCTGCTTCAATACCGGCTTCCCTGGCAATCATCTCTGGAATCGCTTTCGGATATTGCGGTTCTGTAAAAACAACCGGAATATTCCGTGCTTGAACCGCATCAATAATATCTTGAATTTCAGCAGCGGACGGAGTCTGTTCCGCCGAAGCGTGAACCAGAACACTCTGATCCAAGCCCAAATCCCGAATCAAGTAGCTGAATACATCGTGTTGTGCCGCAAAACAGCGTTTGCTCCAGTGCCCGGCGGATTCCCGGAATTCATTGCACAGAGCTTCCAACTCCGCACAATACTTTTCCGCATTGGCACGGTACTTCCCAGCATTCACAGGATCCATTTCTGCCAGCTGCTCTCCTATATTCCGAACCAAATGCACAGCCTGAAACGGACTTCCAAACAAATGCGGATTGCCTTCACTGTAATCATGAACATGGCCGTCATGATGGTGATGATGGGAGGGATCTTCACAGAGTCCATCCTCCGCATGATGAACTTCATGATGATGAGCGGGATCAGTACACACTTCTTCTCCTTCATGATGAACTTCCACTCCTCCGTCACTGTCAAGCGATACTTCATCCTCATCCATGAGCAGATTTTCAATGCCTTTGCTGCTGTCCAGAATCACAAGATCCGGATTCGCCCGATGCGCAGCTTCACAGATAACATCATCCAGTTTTAGGCCGTTCTTGACAAGAATATCGTGCTTCCCGTCCAGCTTCATGAGATCTCCCGGAGTCAGAGCATAGTCATGAGGGCATCCCAGATCCGGAGGCAGAAGCAGCTGAACATCGCGCCCCGTTCCTTCCGCAACTTCCTTTGTAAACAGATATATAGGATATGTCGTACAGAAAATTCTGCATGGTTCTTCCTCTACACTCTTCTGTGCAATCCTCTGTTTGTTTTTCCAATAACCGAAGGCAAGCACTGCCGCCACTGCGACAATTGCCAGTACGGCAACAACCATTTTTTTATTCATGTTAAAAACCTTATTCTTTATAATCTTTAAGTTCTGTCTCAATTCTCTTTAATCAGGTACGATCTCCAAAGGCACCGGAGGATTAAACTCTGCCGTGTGGTGTGGATCCAGCGCTTCTCTTTTCTGTTCCGCCTCTGCGATTTTTGCCTTGCCGACTATAGCTTTTCAGGATATTTTATCCTTGAAGAATCTTCCCTCTGTACATCCTTCCTCTCCCGTATGCCGTGCTTCCCGGCCACTGTGCCTATACATCAGGAGACACAGAAAGCCTCCTCCCATTAAAACGTTCCTTTGCTTTTCTCTTTCTCTATCTGCTCCTTATGCAGGGATTGGTCTGCATCCGCTCCCGAAATACCCTCATGATGGGTACAGCATACTTCAATGCCATTGCATTCCTTACAGTGGATCAGCTGATGTTCCTTCAGGAAGTTGGCCCAGTGCATTTTCTGGTGAGGATTCAGTTTCCCGGTGCCCCCGCAGAAAGGACAGCTCTCATCCAATGCGGCAAGAATAGCAGTGCGAATGAACTCCGACTTATTTGGAATGCGTTCCAGTGCAGCAAGCATGGCTTCATCTGCTTTAAATGTGATAACGCTGTGTTTTTTTTCCATTATTCTCCACCCCCAGGATTTTGAATTATTTCCTGCGTAAGTTCAAAAAATGCGGGTCTCCGGACTTGTGAGCCATCATACGCAGGAAGGACTTTTCAGGACAATGATATTACATTGTAATACTTTTTCAAGAGAGTCCTTCTAAAAAAAACGAATTTTTTTCCGGCAGTTGTTCTCCCTGCTGCATTGAAGGGAAACATCAACAGGTTTTCTGCATAATAATTCATGTGCTTCTTTTGCTTCTGTAAGTGGATTCTGCAACCGAAAAAACAGGGACGGAAGAATGGTCTTCAGTCTGGAATGGGATGGGATGGAGGGAGGGACTGCCCTGCCGATCCGTCAGGACTAAGCTGGAAATCTCTTGAAACAGGCAAGTGCCCCGAAAATCTCTGAATACATTCAGAGAGGCAAAAAAATAACGTTTTTTTCCACTGGACAGCTTGTTAATTTTTCAATGTTCAAGTAAATTCCAACGATACCACTTTTTCAGGAGAATTCCATATGACCATCCGCGAAATCGGAGAACATATTGAACAGTATTTTGTTGTAATCATCCGTGAACGGAGGCACAGTCCGCTGGACATGGCAGTCAACGCCTTGCTTTTCATTGCCTCTCGCTTTTATCTTTTTGCAGTTCTCACGAGAATCTGGCTTTATGAAAACCGCATTCTCCGTAACAGAGCCATCGGCTGTCTGGTTGTAAGCATTGGGAATCTTACCTGCGGAGGAACCGGGAAAACACCTGTTACAGAAATCTTTGCAAAAACATTGAGTAAGAAAGGCCGGAAAGTCGCCATTCTCAGTCGCGGATACCGCAGCCGGGACCGTTCATTTCTGGATAAAATCCGGAAAAAATTTTCATCCAAACGCAAGGAAATTCCGCCGCGCGTTGTGTCTGACGGAAAAAATCTCCTGCTGAATTCCAAAACAGCCGGAGACGAACCCTATATGCTTGCCTCCAATCTTCCCGATGTTGCCGTTCTTGTGGACAAGGACCGTGTGAAATCGGGCCTTTACGCCATTGAAGAGTTTCATACCGACACGCTGATCTTAGATGACGGTTTCCAGTATTTAAACCTAAAAGCTCACATTAATATTCTTCTGGTTGATTCCACATTCCCCTTTGACAACCATCACGTTCTACCCAGAGGCCTGATGCGTGAACCGATTTCCAATATCAGTCGTGCAGATTACATCTTTCTCACGAAGTCCGACGGTTCTCCGTAGCTTCGACATTTAAAGGAATTCATCCGACGGCACAATCACCGGGCGGAAATTATTGAATGCTGCCACAAACCCCAGTATCTCGCCAATGTTTTTGAACAAGGCATTCAATACCCTCTAAGCTACCTGAACGGGAAGAAAGTTGCCTCCATATCCGCCATTGCCAAACCTGCAAGTTTTAACGCCTTTTTAATTCAGAATGGAGCGGAACTTGTGCTGAAACGTCATTATGCAGACCATCACCGCTACCGTCAGCAGGAAATGATTGACTGCATAAATGATGCAAAAGCAGCTGGAGCGGAACTCATCCTTACGACAGAAAAGGATGCAGTGCGCATGCCCCGGATAGACCGTCTGGATATACCTGTTCTGTTTCTCCGTATCGAGATTGATATCATCAGCGGACAGGAAAACTTTGATCAGTGCATATCCAGGATTTGTTTTATCTGATTTTCATACAGGTTCCACCAACCGCTGGAAATAGAAACAGGAAAAGCATTGAAAAAGAAACCTGAACTCTGTGTGGACTTTCAAAGGGAGGAGCTGTGCCTCTGCACGGGAAATTATTATGCTGCAGCGCCTCAAAGACTCAACTCAAATGTTTGATATAAAGTCTTTTTATTCTTTTTGCACTGAATTTAAATAAAAAGGTATTCTCTATGGATCTTTCTACAGCTTCTGGAAATCCCTTCTGGAAAAAACTGCTTGCCTGTGCACCAGACTCTTCTGAGACAATTACTCTTATGCGCAGCCGTCTTCAACAGATTTCTCCCTGTGCTTTGATGGCAGGATTCACTCCGGAGGAAATGCTCGTACTGAATCATGCCATCGGACATTATATGGAAAAGGAACGCATCCTCAGGATTCTTGCAGTTATGTATGATGCTCTTTTTGAAAGCAGTCCGGAAACTGCAGGCGGACAGGATTTTGAGCCGAATGAAGATGAAACCGGAGACAGCCGTATTTTCCTTCTCGTTTCACTTCTCTGCTATGCCCCCAGGCTCCGAAAAGACTATGAAAAGCGGGGATGGTCCTCCGAAATGTATAAACAGGCTCTGAGAGATTTCAAGATCTGGAGTGACTTCACGCTGGAAAATGAACACCGGATAGGGCTTACGTTTTCCGGAGGGTATTCATGGATTCACGCACAGATGCTCTGCAGGATTCTGCGTTTTGGAAGACTTCAATGCAATATTGAAGCTCATTTTTTTGACGATCTAATGGTTTTCCGGAATCGCCTCAACGGGCGTCTGCAGGTTCTGATGAACGGGAATATGGAATTCAATGCGCGTGGACTTTATCGAGTGGAAGGTGAAGAAGCACTTTTCCATTCCTCCAAGATTCAGGAAACAGAGGAAGGTTTTTGCGGAACCCCTGTTTCTCCGGACGGATTTGCTTCGCCGGAACCTGTCCTGCTGAAGAAACAGGAATGGAGACCTGTACTTCTTCCGGGAGCCCCGGTCATTAATCTGCATATTCCGGCAGACGGACCGCTTCTTCCTTCCATGTGCGCAGATTCGGTCCAGAGAATGTGGGGTTTTTTCCATACAAAAACAGATCTGAAAGTTCAGGCCGTAGTCTGTGAATCCTGGCTTCTTGATCCGGTTTTTCCCGAATTGCTGCCTCCTTCATCCAACATGCTCCAGTTTCAGATGGCCGGATATCTGATGCCTGAAAAAGGGCCTTCTGACTGTTTCAGACGAGTTTTTGGAGTCAAGGGGGAACGGGATGGAATCGAAACGGTGCCATGGAACACCTCCATGCGGAGAGCCTTTGGTAAATACTATGTTTCCGGAGGAAAGTTCCGCAACGGAAGAATTGTACTTATGCCTGAAGACTTTCCCTGGGGCTCCAATCCATATCGTCCGGCGGGAAAAAAACAAATAGTTTAATACTTCCGTCTGGAGAACGGGAAATCCAATGCCGTCCCTTTGGCAAGTCACACCGAGTTATAGATTATTTTGCAAGAGGACAGAAGGATGAGCTCCGAATCTGTCCCTTTCCCTTGCTTTCTCCTCGACTAAAAATGGCCACTCCTGTCTTCTCAACATTCAGAGAATCGGAGTAAAAAGAGCACAGATATTTTCCAGGATTCTTGCAGGAATGCTCTGCTTTTTCAACAGGTTTTCCAGCGTGATTTCCCTGGATTCCAGAAAAGCCTTCCGGAATTCGCCATGCAGATCCTGCAAAAAAGATCCGGAGGAAATCAGTAAATCCAGTTCATAATTCAGCCGGAAACTTCGCACATCGCAGTTGGAGGATCCGAAATAACACCATTCTCCATCCACCAGCATAGCCTTGGCGTGAGAAAAGGAACCTCGCCGCTCAAAAATCCGCACGCCATCCTCCAGCAGGGACTCATATAAACTTCTGCTTGCAAGAAACATATATTTGTGGTTATTCTTTTCCGGAAGAACAATCCGGACTTCTACACCACGCATAGAGGTTGTTCTCAATGCTTTCAAAAAAGGGAGATCCGGCACAAAATAAGGCGTCATAATCCATAAGCTTCTTCTGGCACAAGCGGCAGCTGTAAAAAATACTTTTTCTGTGCCATTCTGCTCACAGCCGTAGCCCGACGGGATCACTCGGAGAACATGAGTACCTGAAGTTTCCTTCATCACAGGAAACATTTCCGGATCAAAAACTTTTTCCGGCGGACAATGCGATGCAATACACCAGTCGTTCAGGAACGACATCTGAAGGCGCATCACAGCCGGGCCCATGACACAGCAGTGCAAATCTCGAATCGGCGGGACTTTTCTACGCCGTATCCGGAAATTATCTGCACTGATATTCAAACCGCCAATAAATGCCGTCTTTCCATCCACGATCAGCAGTTTCCGGTGGTTTCTCAATTGAATACGCCAGGGCGTCCACAAAGACAATCTTGAAAAAGCATGAATTTCAAGGTTGGGAGACTTTCCGGAATAACGCCGAAAAAAATGAGATCGGATAGCATGAAAACTTCCAAATTTATCATAAATTACTCTGACAAGAACGCCTTTTGCCGCCTGACGCTCCAATGCATCAAAAATAGCTTTCCCCACCGAATCATCTGCAATAATAAAACTCTGAATATGAATAAAATGTTTCGCAGACTCAATAGCATGAATCATCTCCGGGTATGCTCTGTCTCCATTGCAAATCAGGCGCACATCATTGCCAGTCAGCAACGGCTGTTCCGGAAAAATTCTGTCCAGCATGATGAGTGTTTCCGGATTCATTCCGGAAAAATTCGATGCATCCGGAGAGAAACGTATCTGACTGTCTGCCGTCTGTTCCAACAATCCGCAAGGGAGCTTTTTCCGTACATCCAAGGACGCTGCAAGCTGTTCTTCTACAAACGACTTGAACTTGGCCCGGCTTGAAAAACCAAAACAAAGATACAAGATCCAACCAATCCCTGGAAGTGCCATCATAACAGCAATCCAAAGCATGGTACGCTCTGCCTTGGAGCGCATATTATATAAACAATGAAAAATGCAGCATACCGTTCCGGCAAAACATAAACCCGCTGCAATATGAAAAAAAAGACTCATCTTTTACGGCATCTCCTTGACATGGATGCTGTTCAGCAAGGCTGAAACTTTGCATATCTACGATCCTGTGTCCCTCTTCTCAGACTATCCTTGACACTCTCAGAAGCCAATCAAAAACAGAAAGCACCTTCCCCCTCCTGATTCCTTCTGTTTTTTTGAAATCTTCAGGAATCCAGTCAGACAAAAGCTGAATTTGTCTGATCCAAATATCTCTTTCCTCCAGCATCATAATATATCCGCCAAATCATTTGAATCAAGAATGACTCTTTTCTACAGTTTTCACTAAGAATCTTCATTCATACAGGCAGTCGGTCTGAAAATTGAAAAATATTTTGCTTCTGCGGCTAGAAAAATTTAAGAAAACTAAAAAAAATGAAGTTCTGTGTTATATTATTTTATTCCAGATTTCCGGACTCATCTTCCCGAGGAAAGGACATATGGCAGATGTACTCATGCCCTTCCCTGATATGACAAAGGAGCCGTCCGGAAAATTCCAGGAATTTCTTCATAGAGAAAAGACTTTTTACACATACTCCCTGTTTCGGACTAGCATCCATGAGTCAGGGAAAATGAAAATGGAAACAGCAACATGAATATTCTCCAAAAATTTTTTTCATCCTGCCATTCTTTTCCCAGTCTTCTGAATCAGCCTGAGGAAGGAGCCATTCAAAAATCTTCTTTAAAAAAGTTCTTCTGTCAATGGCCATTTTTCTGGATGCTTTCATTTGTATTTCTGCTTTATTTTTCCTTTTATACATCACCCCTTTTTCAAATTCCCAATGTAGCAGGGGATAACAACATGTTTCTGACTATTGGCCTTGGAATGGTTCACGGGAAAAAGCTTTATGTGGATATCTGGGACAATAAAGGACCGCTCTTCTTCCTCTTTCAGGCATTCGGACAGTTTCTCTGTCCA
>CASERY010000054.1 GCA_949290385.1 uncultured bacterium
GTCCCCCCCCGCATAATTCTCTTTCATCCTCGTTCAATCTGTTGAATTTTCAGTTTGTACAGACTTTTTACGTGTGTCCATTTTTTCATGTTTTTTAGGATGGATGCTTTTGCTGGGACTTATTTTTTGATCGAAGGGAAGGTGTGCCGTTGTCTTGTCCACGAAGACTGGAAGATATCCTGTCCTTTTTCGTTCATGAAGCAGAATCCGGTTTTCAAATTTCATACCACAGGCGTCCCAAGTTTACTCTTTTCCGTTTGTGAAATGGGATCCGGGTGTGAAAGAATTAGAATCCTGGATTGTATACCGGAGAGATGTTGTCATTGCCGGCATTTTGGGCAACATTGATGTTAGAAAAAACAAGGGGAAATGGTATCTGAGAACAGAATAAAAAAACGGATTCCTTTGAAAAGTATGGAATCCGTTTTATCGGGAAGCCGATTGAAAAACTCTGATTCGAAGGAATAAAATGGAAAAACAATCGGCAGTCAGAATACCATCAGGAAAGTTTTGCAAGAGCTGTCTCAAGTCTTGCCAGACTTTCCTCCCTGCCCAGAAGAGCCATAAGGTCTGAAGCTCCGCCTGGCGTTGCCTTCAGTCCGGATACCGCAAACAAAAGTGGCAGCATGACAGAGAGATATTTACAGGATCTTTCTGACGCACAGGCCGTAATGGCATCATTGATTGTTGCCGCATTCCAAACCTTGAGTTCTGAAAGTCTTGGAATCATGATGGAAAGAATCTCTCTGGAACTTTCTGCGTTGACTTTGTTCTTCTTGTTGAAAAATAGATCGGGTCCGTAATCCGGGCACTGAAGAAGAAAGGCTAGTTTTTCTCCGGCCTCAGACAGTTTGCTCAGCCTCGGTTGAAGCAGAGCTGCAAGCTGTTCCATTACAGGTTCAAAACGGGTTCCCTGAAGATGGGTATAAGGCGCAATAAGCACTCCCAGCTGAGCCGGAGTCATTTTCCGGATGTACTCACCGTTGAGCCAGGCAAGTTTTTCGTAATCAAAAATGGCAGATGCCTTGTTGAGTCCGCTGATATTGAATGCTTCCACAAGTTCAGGCAGAGAAAAGATTTCCCGTTCATTTTTGGGGTTCCAGCCAAGAAGCGCAATATAGTTGACAATGGCTTCCGGCAGATATCCTTCCGCACAGAGATTTTCAAAACTGACAGATCCATGCCGTTTGGAGAGTTTTGCAACATTTCCTTCCGCATCCCTGCCCATAATAAGAGGCAGATGAACATAGACCGGTATTGTCCATCCGAATGCCTCATAAAGCATGTTGTATTTTGGCGTGGATGAAAGATATTCCGCCCCGCGGACAACATGGGTGATTCCCATGAGATGGTCATCGACCACATTGGCAAAGTTATAAGTGGGGAATCCATCCCGCTTAATCAGGATCTGATCGTCCAGCACGTCATTTTTTATCGTGATCTCTCCAAAGACAGCATCCTGGTAGGTCGTGGATCCTTCCCGGTTGATTTTCTGGCGGATGACAAACGGTTTTCCTGCCGCCAGATTCGCAGAAACTTCCTCCTGCGGAAGATTGCGGCAATGCCCGTTATAACCGGCAGAGAAAGACGCTTCTTCGGGCTCATGAGATTCTTCAAGGGGATCGGCTTTGTCACAAAAACAGTAGTAGGCGGCGCCTTTTTCTACGAGCATTTTTGCGTATTTCATATAAATGCCGGCAGCTTGTCTTTCGCTTTGAACATAGGGACCGCACGGACCGCCAACATCAGGTCCTTCATCGTGTTTCAGTCCGGCAGCATCCAGGGTTTTGTAGATGACTTCCACAGCCTGATCCACCATGCGTGTGCGATCGGTGTCCTCGATCCGGAGGATGAAGCTGCCTCCTTTGGACTTTGCAAGAAGATAAGCATAAAGGGCTGTCCGCAGATTGCCTACGTGCATCATGCCTGTGGGACTGGGAGCAAAACGGGTGCGTACAGAAGCAGTAAGTTCCTGATCCATGAATGGATTCCTCCGGTAATATGGATTTTCTGTTGAAAAGAACTAATATACTTTCAAAAGGGAAATAATCAAGGATGAAAGCCATGGGCAAAAGAGTCTTTGCACCATGCCCGCCAAGGTAGATTGCTCCCTCAACAGAAAAACCGTAAATGCTGTTGAATCAGAGGTCGATCCTGTTTTGAAACTGGTAGGGCAGAGAATTATCCAGAAGAAGATGAGAGTTGTCCGAAAAAGCAATGCATCGCGGGGCTGTAAGGCCGTCCGGGTTATTTTTGAATTCAAAGATGGAGACCCCTGCATGATTTACATCAAAAGCACTCCAGAACAAATGCGGAGGAAGGTTCAGTAGATAAGGAAACCAAAGCAGGGAAAAACCTTGATGACAGAACAGTGCTACACGTCCTTCATTTGGATGGATTATCTTATAGACAGAACCAGTTCTCTGATAACCAAGCCGTTCAAGAAATGCGTCTGATTCCTTCTGGATTCGGGTCATTGCCCGTTCGGTATCCAGTTTTTCCAGAGAGCGGGCCTTTTTCCAGTTTGCAAATCCCAGAAGCTCATCACCGTTTTGCCGGAAAAGTGTGTTCTGACTGCTGAAAATCCAGCGTCTGCTGCCATCCTCCTGCTGTACGGAAAGATCCTGCCACGCAAGATTTTCACTGGTCCATTCTTCAATTTCCACCGGAAGATGCAGTACTTCACTGGTAGGCTTGGCTGTTTGCTGCGCCCGGATCAGGGGAGAGGAATAGATCCTGTCCAGTCCATGGATGGCAAAACGTTTTGCAAGCGCTTGCGCCTGGAGTCTGCCTTTGGGTGTGAGAGAGTCCGGATCGTAAATGGGATCCCCGTGGCGGATTACAAAAAGAAGCATTTTTTTCTCCTTCTGATTGTCGGCATGGTCTGTTTGTACAGAATTTTGGGACGATGGATATATTTCAGGAAATCATACTGCAGACCGCGGCAAGCTATGCTAATGTATCATTGCCTAAAGAAAAAACAAGCCTTTTTTTCAGAATGGACTGAAGTGAAAACGCGTCTGAAATCCGAATGAATATCCGGGATCATAAAAAAATCCCGCAGGATACTGCCACGTAAACAGCTCTTATCCTGCGGGGACAAATGGAGTTCCGTCGGAATCTATGTAGATGAGAAGAGGTGTCTCTACTGCTGTTTTTTCCAGGCGGAAGCAAAGATTTTACTTTTTCTAATTGGCAAAGGATTTGCTGAAGTCATCACCGGCTGTCATATTTTTCCCTTCAGTTTTCTGGAAAGAAGAATGTTCAATCAGTTCCTGAAGTTTTGCCCAGAAAGCATCTCCATCCAAGGGCAGTTTTACATCGGAATGTGTCAGCGATGAATACAGCATGGCATTCGCCAGTTCCACAGAATTCAATCCTTCTTCGGCGTGGGCAATGAGTTCTGTCCCGTGAAGAATGGCAGAGGCAAAGTTCTCAAGAATTCCTTTGTGTCCGGGGCCTGGATCCGGCTGCGTGGGGATCGTGACAACCCAGTAGGGCGGAAATCCGAAAAGAACGTCTGTGTGTTCCCGGAAGTCTGTCGTGGTAATTTCATTCCTCAGGAATTCAATTTTATCGTTTTCCACAACGACGCGTCCGCGGTCGCAGGTAATTTCAAGACGGTTTGTTCCAGGAGCTTCACCCGTGGAGGTGATGAAAACAGCAGTTTTCCCATCCGGATACTCAAAGAATGCGGTGACCTCATCTTCCACTTCAATCCGGTGATATTTTCCAATGGCGCAGTTTGCATGGACCGTGGACGGCATTCCGAAAAGCCATTGAAAAAGGTCGATGTGGTGCGGACTCTGATTCAGAAGAACACCTCCGCCTTCGCCTTTCCAGGTGGCTCTCCAGGTACCTGAATCGTAATAAGCCTGGCTGCGGAACCAACTGGTGACAATCCAGTTGATCCGCATAATTTTGCCGAATGCACCCTGTTGAATCAATTCTCTGAGTTTTATGTAAATCGGGGTAAGGCGCATTTGAAACATAGCGGCAAAAACACGGTCCGGATGTTCTTTGTGTGCCTGAATCATTTTCAGAACATCATTTTTATGGACTCCCACAGGTTTTTCCGTCAGCACATGAAGATTGTGATTCAGCGCACTGATTGCTATGGGCGTATGAGAGTAATGCGGAACAGCAATGGTAACAGCCTCAACAAGGCCGGACTTAATCAGTTCATCTGCATCGGTAAAATATGGAACTGCATATTGTTTGCCGTATTTTTCCGCGCGTTCGGGAAGAATATCGCAGCAGGCGGCAAGTTCCATTTCGGGGATTTGAGAAATCAGCGAGAGATGTCCGGATCCCATATTGCCGAGTCCGATAACACCAACTTTAACTTTTTTTTCAGACATAGCAGAACAACCTTTCATCATGGTTTCAAAGTGGAATATGACTGAAACATATCATTTTTCCTGTTTTTTGCAATGACATTTTTCTGAAAAGCGAACTTTAGATTCCAGGAAGTACCGGCAATTTCTCAGAGTGACTCCTGTTTTGTGTATAGTTATCCTTTTTTCAGGAATGGATACGGTCTTCCTTTTCTTGAAAAAATCCCCCCTTCATCCCGGTGCCGGGACAAAGGGGGGATCTATTCTATACTGTGGATATTCAGCAAAAGTCTTATTTAACTTTTACGGTTTTTCCATGAGCTTCCGCTGACTTGATTTCAAGTTCAATCATGCGGATCGTATCACGGGTGCTCTCCGGATTGGATATGACCGGTTTCTTCCCGGCTTTGACACATTTTGCAAAGTAGGCAATTTCATTGAAGTACATGTTTTTGCCTTTTGCCGGTATTGTTTTCACGGGCTTGTCCAACTGATAGACTGTCAGTCCGTCCGGACCGATTTCAAGGGTGGCTTTTTCAAATACAGCCGCAACATTTACAGAGAATTTATGTCTGGCCCAGCTACCCTCGGAAGAAACCAGCGGGCCTCCGTCCGGATAGTTGTAATAGGAAATGGAGTCATCAAAACCGCCACTCATGACCTTGACTCCGTGACAGACAACAGATTCAGGCATGCCCAGCATGAAAATGACAAAGTCAATATCATGCAGATGCAGATCCATGAGGGCGCCTCCGCTGCGTGCCACATCCCGGAACCAGCCACCGGGACATCCTCCCAGACGTCTCATATCCAGCCTGAGGAGCTTGCCGTATTTCCCGGAATCGTAAGCTTTTTTGATGGCATTGAAGGATTCGTCAAAGCGCAGACACTGGGCAATCATCAGAGACTTGCCGGTTTCCTTGCTGACCTGGATCATTCTGTCAGCATCTTTGGAATTCAGTGCCATCGGTTTTTCACAGATGACGTTAAACCCATCCTTCATGGCACGGATGGCATATTCACAATGGAGATCTGTGGGAAGACAGATGTCAATATAAGCCAGATCCGGCTCATTTTTGATGAGTTCTTCGTAACACAGGTATTTGTGGAGACTGTTCACGTCGGTTTTACCGGAATTGCCAATATTAATGGTAATATTGTCGAGTTCCAGTTTTTTCGGATCAATGTCGCAGAGTGCAACCAGTTCCACATCGGGCTGTTCTGCATACTGGGAAGCATGGCAGTGCCCCATGCCTCCAAAGCCCAGAATTGCAGCCTTGATTTTTCTGTTTTTCCCAGCAGTCTTTTTTGCCGCCGGAGCTTTTGCCTTTGCTGTCTTGTCTGAACAGACAGTTTTTGCTGCTTTTACAGCTTTTGCAGTCATGATGCCAGTCCTCTTTTCTCAGTAAAGTTTTTCAAGCTGGTATTGCAGGAATGCAATGGCAATTTTAATGTCTCTGGCAGGATTTTCACCGCATTCGCGTTCAATGGTCAGATAACCGTCGTAACCGTGATCCTTCAGAGCCTTGAGGTACTCTTCCCAGGGAACGAGGCCTTTGCCCAGCGGAACTTCCTTGAAGCCGGAGGCGCGTGCGGAGATTTCGCGCGCGGAACCATCCAGATTGCGCATGCCGTAAAATCTGGCGGCACTGCCCATGTGGGTATTGATGGAATCTTTGGCATGGGTATGGAAAATGTAGTCGGCAAGAGTTTCCACTGCGTAGACGGGATCTTCACAGGAAACACCGCGCAGATTGGCAGGGTCAAGGTTGACGCCCAGTGCCGGACAGTCAACATCCTGAATGAAGCGTTTCAAGGTATCTGCCAGTTCCGGACCGGTTTCGATGGCGAAACGGAGGCCAAGGCTCTAAGCGTGCTGAGCGGCTTTGCGTACGGAGGAAACCATGGGTTCGTAGACGGGATCCTGAGGACTGTCCGGAACACAACCGATGTGCGTGGTCATAACTGTGACTCCGCCAAGTTTTGCCATGTTGTCCAGCACTTTTTTCGTGACATCAACGCGTTCCTGGCTTTCAGAGGGAACCTGGAAGGATTTTCCGCAGATGTCGCCGCAGACGGCTGTGATTTCAAGATTGTTTGCCTGACATGTTTCACGGATCTGTTTGATTTCATCATCTTTGAGTGCGGTGAAATCATATCCGTGTCCGCCGTGTCCACCGTAAATCTGGACGCCTTGTGCGCCGATTTTAGCTGCTTCCGCGATTCCTTCGAGCAGAGGTTTTCCAAGGAGTTCCGGAATGACGCCGATTTTCATCATGATAAAAATTCCTTCTGTTTGTGATAGCTTGTTTTATCGTAGAATTTGATCTTATGCGTTTTCTGAATTCAAGAGAATCCATGACTTTACTGTACGTCTTTTCCTGTAAATAGCAAAGGTTCTTTTCAAGGAAAATGATAAATAATGAATATTTTCCTCTCGAATCCGGAAGAGTGTTTCTCTGCGCTTACAACCTGTTGCCGGAAGATGCAAAAAGTCCTTTTTCCCGGCCGATTTTTCTGAACATGAAACAGGAGAACAGTGCTGCGCAGAATTCTGAAATCACAAATGCCCACCAGACCATGGCCGTACATTTCAGTGCCCCGATCCATGCCAGCGGCAGAAGAATAACCACCATGCGGAGCAGGGATACTGCAAGGCTGCAGAAACCGTGCCCCAGCGCCTGAAAGATTCCGCAGAGAATGATATTAACACCTGCAAAGACGAATCCTGCTGCAATGATTCTGAGCATGGGAATCCCAAGCTGAAGCATGGCGGAATCGGCCTTGAACATTTCCAGCAGTGCTCCGGGAAAGATTTCAAGAAGAATGGTTCCCGCAAGCATAATGCAGAACATGATTTTCAGCGCGGCATAAACGGTTTGCCGTATCCTGTCTGCCCTGCCTGCTCCATAATTGAATGCCGCAATGGGGATGATGCCGTTGTTCAATCCGAATACAGGCATGTAAATAAAGTTCTGAAGACGGTAGAAAATCCCGAATACGGCAATGAGCAAGGCAGCCTGAACGGGTGTTCGGGTTGTTTTGAAAATAGTGTTGATTCCGATGAGCATGACAACCTGGAGAGACTGCATGATAATGGCAGGGAATCCTACGGAATAAATTTTACGGATCATCTGAAAATCCGGTCTGAATCCCTTCATGGAGAAGGAAATTTCCTTGTTGATGTGCAAATTCAGATACAGTGCAAAAAGCATGGATGAAATCTGCCCGATAACGGTTGCTGCAGCGGCTCCTTTGACTCCGTAGTCGAAGGTGTAGATCAGCAGGGGATCCAGAATCAGATTGACTGCTGCGCCCAGCATCTGGGTCATCATGGAACAGGTGGTTTTTCCTGTGGCCTGGAGCATCCGTTCAAAGACAAACTCTCCGATTTTTCCGAAGGAGAACAGCAGACAGATGGAAAGATATTCAGATCCGAGTTTTCTGATTTCCGGCGTATCGGTTTGCAGTCGGAAATAGAGATCCGTGAAAAAAAGTCCGAACAGGGCGGCGGCGATATAACATATGAGACCGATGAAAATGCTGTTGGCAGCTGTCTTGTTGACTGATGCCTGATCGCGCATGCCCAAAAAACGGGAAAGCTGTGCATTCATTCCAACACCGGTTCCGACCATGATGCAGATAATCAGCAGTTGAACAGCATAAGCAATAGTAACCGCGGCCACGGCATTGCTGCTGTTCGGCAGGTGGGCAATGAACAGCGTGTCTGCCACATAGTAAAAAGCCTGGACCAGCATGGAGACCATGATGGGGAGAGACATGGTGATGACCAGTTTTGTTACAGGCATGACGCCCATTTTATTGACAGGAAGAGGCGTCTGGTTTTGGGAAAGATGATTTTCAGCAGAATTCATGGTTTCTCCGGGATGCTGCAATTTTTCGCGGGGAAGATGGAAAATGAAGACATCCTGATTTTTCTTTTTGTCTTTTTATCTATTTATTTCATTTGGAGTTGTTCTGCCGCAGATGCGGGTTCCCGATCCTGATGTGATGAATGAACGTTTGCTGTGAAGAAAAAACCGTTCTCCGGATGGGGAGAACGGTTTCCCGTTTTTAATCGTGCAAAATCTAGTCAGCCAGGCTGAAACAACAGATATCAGGAGAATTTTTCCTACAGATTATCCTTTAACTGCCTGTACTGCGCGTTTGAAGGATTCCGCAGAGTTCCGGATAACCTTTTCTCCGACACAGAAGGAAAGACGGAAGTAACCCGGAAGGCCGAATCCTTTACCAGCCACTGCAAGCACCCGTTCATTGAGAAGTGCATTAATAAATACGGATTCATCCTCTACAGGAGATTTCGGGAAGAAATAGAATGCCCCACGCGGAAGGAAATATTCAATGCCGGCATCATCCAGAACTTGGGCCATAACATCGCGTCTTCTGCGGTAGATTTCCGGATCCACCTGGCTGTTTTCACAGGCAATAATAATTTTCTGTGCGATTGCCGGGGTATTGATGAAGCCGAGAATACGGTTTGCAAGAATCAATCCTGCAACAAGTTCATCTCCGTTTTCAAGTTCCGGATTGACCGCAATGTAACCGGCACGCTCTCCAGCGAGAGAAAGGCTCTTGGAGAAGGAACCGATGATGACAGAAGCATCATAAACAGAAAATACGCACGGGATTTCCTCATGATCGAAATTCAGAAAACGGTACGGCTCATCGGAAATCATGTAAATGATTCTGCCGTTCTTTTCAGAATGCTGTTTCAAAATGGCTCCGAGCAGTGCAAGTTCGTCATGGGAATAAATCTGACCTGTCGGATTATTGGGGGAATTGATAATAATGGCTCTGGTTTTTTCTGTAATGGCTTTCTCAATGGCTTCAAGATCCAGTTTGAAGTCGGGCAATTTCGAGGGAACAGGAATCAGGACTCCTCCAAAATTTCCCGCATAGCTGCCATATTCCACGAAATAGGGGGATGGGCAGAGAATCTCGTCGCCCGGAGTGAGTACGGCGCGCATGAAAACATTGAGACCGCCTGCTGCTCCGCAGGTTCCGATAATCTTTGCAGGAGGAATTTCAAAATTCTGCTCTCTGGAAAGTCGTCTGGAGAGCGACTGGCGCATTTCCGGATATCCGGCATTGGGCATGTATCCCAGAGAGAAGGGCTGACTGGAATCCTGTGCAATCTGACGAAGTGCTGTTCCAACCGCATCCGGAGGAGGCAGATCGGGATTCCCGAGGCTGAAATCGTAAACATTGTCTGCCCCGTATTTCTTCTTGAGTTCAATGCCGGCCTCAAACATTTTCCGGATAGCGGAGGATCCGGAGAGCATTCCATGAACCTGATCAGATAATAAATTCATTGTTCGTAAACTCCCGAGTTGATTCAGCCGCCGGGGAAAGTGCAAGTCTGCGGATGGAGGCAGACTCAATGGGGATTTATCTCTTTTCCCGGGCGCGTTTCTAAAGCGGTTTGCCCATTTCTAAAGTGTAAAGAATATCTCTTATACTATACCACAATTTCAAAAATACGCAATCCAGCCATGAAATCCGTTTTTTGGGATTTGTATTTTGCAAAGAATGCATTCTATTGTTTTAACAGAAGAAGAATCAAAATTTGAACCTGTGGAAAACAGAATAGGTACAGCCGCCGCAAAAAAAAGACGGTTTTTGAGGGAGGTGTTTCTTATGGCAGGAAAAAGACGCATTGGAGCAAGGAAGAACGAGCGTCAGGAAAAACGCTTGAAAAAGTCACGGTATGAGACTGAAGAAGTTCAGACTTCATCCGGGAAAAAACGTGCGAAAGCGCCCGAGTACACTGGAATCTTCTCTTCAAGTACAGCCGGATTCGGTTTTGTAAAACCTGATGATCCGGATCTTCCGGAATTTTTCATCCCGGGTCGCTATGTTTCGAAGGCGATTGACGGGGATAGAGTCCGTTTTCATGAAATCCCGTCCCGCCCTGATTCTGGTGGCAGAGACAAGCGCGATCTGGGGCCTGTGGGGGCAATCGTGGAGATTCTGGAACATACCCGGAAAAATGTGGTTGCGGAACTTTCCTCCCGTCATGAAGCACGTCCGCTGGACAAACATCTGCCGGAGTCTCTTCGTGTCAATTCTGTTCCGAAGGGGGTAAAGCCCGGGGAATGGGTGAAACTCCGTCTGCTGAATGATGGCGGCCGTCATACCGAGAAGATGACCGGAGAAGTAGTGGAAGCCTATGGAGAAGCCGGAACTCTGATGGCGGATCTGGATGCGGTTTGTGCTGAATACAATCTTCCTGAACCTTACAGCATGCAGGATAATCAGGAGGCAGAAAAAATTCAGCCGCTTGATATAGAGCGCGAGGACTGCAGAGGGTTCTGCACGGTTACCATTGATCCGGCAGATGCTCATGATTTTGACGATGCGCTTTCTATTGCTCCCGGTGAAAAACGGGGAGAAGTCATCCTGGGCGTTCATATCTCAGATGTGGCCGCATTTATCAGACCCGGTTCAAAATTTGATAAAAAGGCTGCTTTCCGCGGTTTTTCTTCCTATATACCCTTCCGTTTTTCACCTATGCTGCCCAAGGCTCTGACGGCGAAAATCAGTCTGCGAGAGGGAGTGGATTCCTGTGCTCATTCGGTGCTTTTTACCATTCGAAAAAGAGACGGTCATATCGTTTCTTTCCGTCGGGTGCATTCGTTGATTCATGTATAGAAACGCTTGAATTATGGAGAAGTCCAGTCTTTTATGGACAATCCAAGATCTGCACCGAAAGACTGGTCTGCAGATCTGAAGAAAAGCTTGAAACTTCTGATCGAAGTTTTTGAAAAAATGCGAGTTCAGCGTTTCAAAACTGAAAAATTCCTGAACCTGGATATCCCTGAAATTCGTGTTTGCTGCGATGAGGAAAAACAGGAAATTACCGGAATTGAACGCAAAATTCAGGGGCCTTCCGACCAGCTGGTGGAGGAGTGTATGCTTGCGGCCAACAGTGCGGTGGCATCTGAACTGATTGCCAAAGGAATTGCCGGATTGTTCCGGGTTCATCCGGAACCTGATCCGGAGAAAATAGCTGAGTTCTCCTCTTTGATGGCACAGTCGCTGCATTTTCATACAGGCGACATCCTTTCGAGCCGGGATGCCTGCATTCATTTCCTTGAATCGATTCCGGATGATCACAGAAAACCATTGATCCTTTCAAATTTTCTGCGTTCTCTTCCTCGTGCAGGTTATTCTGTGGATCCTGCAATTCATTACGGACTTGGAAAAGTTCAGTATTCGCATTTTACAAGTCCGATCCGCCGATATGCGGATCTTACCGTGCATCAGCAGCTTTGGCAGGCTGATACGAATGGTCGCTTAAGAAGCAAGAAATCGCTGAAGCCCATTGCCGAGGATCTTTCGGACAAGGAAGAACGCAATGACAATGCCTATTTTGCCGCAGTGGACCGCCTGAAAATTCATTATCTCAAGCAGCATGGAGCCATGGAAGATGGAACCATGTATGAAGGGGTGATTACAAAAATTACTTCCAGTGGTCTTGTTTGTGATATTGCAGAACTGGGACTTTACGGTTTTGTGCCCATGGAAAAAATCCGGGGAGGTGCGTTCCGACGTACTAAAAGCAAGCATAAAATGAAAGCCTCCAACAGCCATACGGAATACAAGATCGGCGATTTTGTCTATCTTATGCTGGATTCGGTGGATACTGTGCGAGGAACTGCCATTTTCCGTCCGGCACTGTAATAAAGCTCTTATCAGCAAGATAGCAGAGAACTTCCTTGGAAATTTTGAAGCCTCTACAGATTCCCTCCTTCCCTTTGAGTCCCGGGAGGGAGGAATTAAAGAATTGCGAATCTACTTTTAGATATAGTCCAGTACAGTCCGGAATGGGTTTCGAATGAGCCTGGCCGATTTGACGGCACTGCGGACTCAGTTTCTGTCTGTCCGGAAAAACCTGGATAGGTCAGGGAAGTCATTGCATCTGCTCAGGAAATCGCCAGCGAAAAGAAAAAGTTTATATCCTGCTCCTGTCTACAGAAAAAGGGTTATTGCCTTCCTGAAAATCGCAAAGGTTTCTGCCCCGGAATTCTTGCGGTAAATACCGGAGCATTATTTTGGGGGACTGTATCCCGTACAGAGACGATATAAAAGCAGGCGGGAATGTCTGATTTTTAGACTCAGAACTGCTGAATAATTTCCGATTCAGAATAAAGAGGATATAAAATTTTACAGTTCTGGAACATCCAGCCGACGCAGTGTCCGTTTTCTGTGAAGAAGCAATACAGCGGTTTTCTCGTCTGACCTGCGTGATGGCACGCTGCCTCAAAGGAATCAAAACCTGCGGCTTCATAGGAGAGCTTCATTTTCCGGAAACAGATTTTCAGCAGGCAATCAAGTTCATGACGGTATTCCATGGTGGCTTTCCGCATATAAACTTTATCGGAAGGCTGATAGTATTCACAGCAGAAGTCCTTGAAGTTTTTGGGAACATTGGGAGAAACAGGACAGAACAAATCTCCATGTTCCTGACCATCATCCACCATTCGGAAACCCATGGTCCTGCAGATATTCACCATCCATCTGGAATCGGTGCTGCAGAAGATGGCAGAGGCGCGGCATGCCCCGTGATGAAGGTCCTGTTCAAAACGTTTTAAAAGAGTACGTCCGACTCCTTTACCCTGATATTTTTCAAGGACTTCAAAATGTCCGAAATTCCCAATGGCATCCAGATGGCGTCCCCACCCGTACCAGAGGCGTCCGGCATATTGCCCGTCGACGGATGCCAGGAAGAAGCGGTCTTCACATTCGGGCACTGCTCCAATGCTGCGGCGGAGAATACTTTTCAAATGCGGAGGCATTTCATGAATGCTGTACTGTGTGTGAATCAGTGTTTCGTGCTGTCTGGCGAAATCCAGTGCCTGGTCGGAGTTAATGGCTCTGGGAATGTAGCGCGCTACAATAATATCCATCTTGTTTTCTCTCACATTTTCTTGAGGTTATTCAGTAGTATACATCTTCTGGTGTTTTTGAAAAGGAGAAAAGTGTAAAAAATAGAGAAAAGAATTTTTTGTTTCCGCCGGCAATGGCTGTTTTTTTGCAGAACTGGAAATGAGGGTGAGCGGAGACTGCCGAAAAGCTGGGAAAAGCGGTTTTATTCAAAAAATCTTTTCGTCTGTCAGACAGATAAAGGGATCCAAAATATTGGATGCAATGGATGAATTTGAAAAGATTTCTGAAGAATATCAGACAGACAATGCTTGTTTACTGCAAAGATGTATGACGTTTGTCCAGTTCTGCCCATAGAATGAAAAAGAATTTGGAAATTCCAGGATTATTTCAGGATTGTTTTTCCCTTGAACTGTTTTTGGAGCAGATCTGGACCCCGAAGGGAGAGGGGAAATTTTTACCTGACCCGAGATTTTTGTACGGGGGTATTTTCTGAAAAATCTGTTCCCCGATTCACGATGAAGAAGACTTGCTTTTTATGGAAAATGTGCTAGATTAAATCAATTTAACGATCTGTTTTCAGAATAGAATTGTCTTTGATGCAGGAATAATGAAACAGCCCGTTAAAAATATTTTTTGACAGAAGAGTCAAACTGTTTGCAAAGTAGATCAACAGCCTGTATAGAAAATAGAAAAATAGATAGAATATAGAAATAGGAACACAGGAAGAAGGAGCGATTATGGCTTTCTATTACAACGAACCGTCCCATACCTTCAGTGAATATCTCCTGGTACCGGGTTATTCCGGTGCGGACTGCATTCCCTCCAAGGTTTCATTGAAAACGCCGGTGGTGAAGTTCAAGCGGGGCGAGTCATAGCCGCTTACCATGAATATTCCTCTGGTTTCAGCTATTATGCAGGCTGTTTCAGATGACCGTATGGCTGTGGCGCTGGCCAAAGAGGGTGGTATTTCTTTTATTTATGGGAATCAGACAATTGAAAATCAGGCAGCGATGGTTCGTCGAGTCAAGAATTACAAAGCCGGTTTTGTTCGTTCTGATTCGAACCTGCGTCCGGATGCTACTCTGACAGATGTGCTGGCTTTGAAGGCAGCCAATGGTCATTCCACGATTGCTGTCACGGATGACGGAACGGCCAACGGTATTCTGCTTGGACTGATAACAAGCCGCGATTACCGCGTGGACCGTATGGATCTGTCTGCAAAATGCAGAGACTTTATGACACCGATTGAAAAGCTGATCACGGTTCAGGAGGGAATATCCCTGCAGGATGCTTATGACGTGATCTGGGACCACAAACTTAATTCTCTTCCTGTGATTGACCGGGAAGGTCATTTTGTGGCTTTTGTGTTCCGGAAAGATTACGATCAGCACAAGGAGAACCCGCTGGAACTGGTGGACAGCAAACACCGTTTTATTGTAGGGGCCGGCATCAATACCCGAGATTATGAAAAGCGTGTTCCTGCCCTGGTGGAGGCTGGTGCCGATATTCTGTGCATTGATTCCAGTGAAGGCTTTACTGAATGGCAGAGCCGTACGATTGCCTTTATTCGTGAAAAATACGGTGATCGGGTGAAAGTCGGCGCTGGAAATATTGTGGATCGTGACGGATTCCGCTTCCTGGCAGATGCCGGAGCCGATTTTATCAAGGTCGGAATTGGCGGCGGATCCATTTGCATTACGCGGGAGACCAAGGGAATCGGACGCGGACAGGCTACGGCTGTAATTGATGTGGCCAAGGCCCGTGATGAATATTTTGAAGAGACGGGTGTTTATGTTCCGATTTGTTCGGACGGCGGCATTGTGCATGATTATCATATTACGCTGGCTCTGGCCATGGGTGCGGATTTCTGTATGCTGGGACGCTATTTCTCCAGATTTGATGAAAGTCCCACTAAGAAAGTCATGATAAACGGCAATTTTATGAAGGAATACTGGGGCGAGGGCAGTGCCAGAGCCAGAAACTGGCAGCGTTATGACCTGGGCGGAAAATAGAAACTTTCCTTTGTGGAAGGTGTTGACAGTTATGTTCCGTATGCCGGCCCCATGCATGACAACATCGGCATTACTCTGAATAAAATCCGTTCCACTATGTGCAATTGCGGAGCTCTGTCGATTCCGGAACTCCAGCAGAAGGCAAAACTGACTTTGGTCAGCAGTGTGTCTCTGGTGGAAGGCGGTGCTCATGATGTGCTTGTAAAAGACAATGTGAATCATCCTCATGGATAATTATTGTCAGGGATTTTCCTGGGCTCCGGAAAGAAGTCATTCCTGATGAAATGAGCTTTGGCTTTTTATTAAAAATACTGGAAGAGAGAAAATGCTTTTCCAGTATTTTTTTATATTTTCCTTGTTTTGGAAACCTGATTGACTAAAGTTCAGGGAAGTTTTGTTTCGTTTTAAAGACCAATTCAAAGACCTGTATGATTTTATTCCGCAAGGCTTTTTATTTTTTCATCAAGGGGGAGTATTGTGGAAGAGACTATATACAGTTCAACTGCCCGATGATAAAGCAGCGTTTGATGTTTTATCAAAGAACAAAAATCATTATTTTCGGTGATTATTGCGTTGCGGCCTTCGTGCAACAGAAGGTGGAATTAGAAAAAGTCTAAAGACTGCCGAGAATAATCCATGAGGGGTAATAAATAAAGATCAGCGGATTTTTCCAGGGACTGCGTTTCGGCATGATTCATTCTTTGCCTGATCTTTATGCTGGCAAAGTTGTTGAAATAACTCCGACTGTGTTTCGATATGATTTACGTTTTACCTGATGCCTTGTGGTTTCCCGGAGGAAATAAAAAACTGTTCTGAAACCCGGGGAGGAAAACCGAATTCCAGAACAGTGAAACAAGAAGAGTCTGTTCCTGTATAACCGGCGGAATATGTATCCAGAGAAATGCCGCCGGTATTTTCTTTATTCATATCTGAGGGCTTCGATGGGATCGAGCTTGGATGCTTTCCAGGCAGGATAAAATCCAAACACAATCCCCACAAGAGCCGAAACAAAAAATGCGGCTACAACAATTCCCGGACTGGCCTGAATCGGCCAATTGGATACATGGTGCACCATGAGTGCCGCCCCGTGCCCCAGAAGAATTCCAATAATTCCGCCGAGGGAACACAACAGAATGGATTCTGTAAGGAATTGCTGAAGAATATCTCTGGACCGGGCACCTACAGCCATGCGCAGACCAATTTCACGCGTTCGTTCTGTTACCGAAACCAGCATGATGTTCATAATGCCTACACCGCCTACAACCAGAGAAATCAGAGCAACAGCCAGAAGCAGATTGCTCATCTACTAGGAAGTGCCGCTGAGCATTTTTCCGAGTTCTTCAGGGTTTCGGATTCTGAAATCATTTTCTGCATCCTCTGCCAGATGATGGCGTTCCCGGAGGAGCTGTTCCACTTCGGTTTCCGCCTGATTGATGAGGGATGGCGAAACGGCGGAGACCATAATCTGATCCACATGAGTGAATCGAGGCATCAGGAGTGTATCGGTTTCCAGATTTTCATCCTGTTCCGGGTAAAAGGCAACGCCTTCAGCCGGATAGAGGTCGGACGGAGACGTGCTGGGCGTACTGGTGGTATCAGTAGCGGTTCCTGTTTTGAGCCCGGTAATGCGCAACCGGATCGTTGTCCAGGGAGCAATGACGATATCATCTTCGTCCATACCCATCATGTTGGCACCTTTTTTCTCGAGAACGCCAACAACGGTGAAGGAAACCGACCCCAGGCGAATAATGGAATCAATGGGAGATTCCCCATTGAAAACTTCTCTTACGATGGTTTGACCTACAAGACATACTCTTGAACGGTTTTCCACATCTCTTTCCGTCAGGGTGCGGCCTTCACTGACATTCCAGTTTCGGATGGTCAGATAGTCCGGCGTACTTCCGACAATGGAACGCGGAATCCAGTTTGTGTTCCCGTAAATTAACTGAAGACTGGAGGAGCTGACAATAGGCGTGGCATACGCCACATTGGGACACTCTCGGATAATGGCACTGCAATCTTCCGGTGTCAGACTCATGGCACTTCCCTGAGCCTGGGAGACCCTTCCGGGCTGCCGCGGTGCACCCGGCATAATAACCAGGGTATTGACTCCGAGGCTTTCCAGAGATTCCTAAATGTTGGCTGCGGAACCGCGTCCGATTTCCATCATTGTAATCACTGCGGCGATGCCGATTACAATGCCAAGTGTTGTGAGAAGAGAGCGTGTGATATTCCGGCGAAGTGCACGGAATGCTCCTATGAGAGAACTGCGGAATGTCATGGCTTCTGCGCTCCTTCTTCTGCATCATTTTTGCCGAAAATGCCGCCAATAATGATTCCATCTTTGATCTGGATGGTCCGTTTCGCGTATCCAGCAACTTCAGCCGAGTGAGTTACCAGAATAATCGTGATGCCTTCCTTGTTCAATTCTTCAAACATTTGCATAACTTCCACACTGGTTTTGGAGTCCAGATTGCCTGTGGGTTCATCTGCAAAAAGCACCGGGGGATGGTTGATCAGTGCACGGGCAATGGCTACACGTTGCTGCTGGCCTCCGGAAAGCTGTGAGGGAAAATGGTTCATCCGGTCTCCGAGACCAACACGCTGGAGCATCGCAACAGCACGTTTTTTGGCCTCTTTGGAGGAGAGTTTTGCATTCGTATAAGTCAGGGGCATGGTGACATTGTCAATGGCACTGGTCCTGGGAAGAAGATTGAAACTTTGAAAAACAAAGCCGATTTTCCGATTTCGGACAAGAGCTCTGTAATCATTGTCGGCGTATCCCACGTCCTCTCCTTCCAGCAGGTATTTCCCGCTGGTCGGACGGTCCAGGCATCCCAGGATATTCATCAAGGTGGATTTCCCGGAACCGGAAGCTCCCATCAGCGCCACATATTCCCCATGCTGAATGGACAGGGAAATACCTTTAAGCACAGGAACCTGCATCTCACCGATGAAATAGGTTTTATTGATATCCTGAAGCTCAATCAAGTTCATTTTTTAGGTCCTTTGTTGCGGCTGGGCGGTTGCGGAAGGAAGGGATTGGTTGCAGACTGGCTTTCATTGTCAGACTGGTTGGCAAGAGTGACAATGCTGCTGCCTGTGATAATTTGCATGCCTTCCTGAAGACCGCCGCTGAGGATTTCTGTATTAACCCCGTCATTGAGGCCGGTAACGACAGAAACCGGTTTGGGAACACCGTTTTCCAGCACCCAGACAAGGCGCTCGTTTTCTTTCAAGTCAATGGAATCGGAATGGATGCCGGATTCCATCGGAGGGTTAAAACGAAGTGCTGCATTGGGGACATACAGAACACCGGAACGGCTGTCCAGAATGAATTTTACGTTGGCTGTGAGATAAGGCAGCAGAAGATTGTCTGAGTTGTCTGTATAAATTTCAACCACATAGGTTACCACGTTCTGAGACATCGTGGCATTCAGACGAATTTTCTGAACAGTTCCATCAAAAGTCCTGCCTGGATAGGCATCAACTGTAAAGATAACCTTCTGCCCTTCCTTGATGGATCCGATATCTGCCTCGTTGACAGAAACCCATACTTCCATGCGTTTCAGATCTTTTGCCAGGAGAAAAAGACTGGGGGCGCTCATGCTGGCATTCACTGTCTGACCAATACTGACTCGGCGGTCAATGACAACCCCGTCCACGGGTGATGTTATCACACAGTATCCAAGATTACGTTCACATTTTTCCAGGGAAGCCTGTGCAGATGCAAGCTGGGCTTGTGCTTCAAAGAGTTTTGCTTGATTGATTGCATGAGAGGCTTTTGCAGATTCAAAAGTTGCTTTTGCACTGTCATATTCGCTTCTTGCCATAATGCCCTGCGGATAGAGTTGCTGCGCTCTGTCCCAGTCGGCAGTGGCAAGGTCCAGACTGGCCTGACTTTGAAGAAGTGTCGCCTGTGCATTGGCTATGGCTGCTTCTGCCTGCTGCTTTGAAGCCTTTGCAATATTGACTTCCGCCTGGTACAGGTCATCATCAATATAGGCTAGGACCGCCCCTTCCTTGACCTGGGAACGGTAATTGACTTCCTGATTGTTTTCATCGAGTCCGAAACTTGTGATCATTCCGCCAACCTGGGCACCAACATTGACCAGTTCTTCCGGTTCGAGTGTTCCCGTGGCACTGATTGTGCTGAACAGGTCCCCTTTTTCTGCTGTTTGGGTTTTGTAAATGATTTGTGTGGTTGCCGCAAAGAAGTGACGATAAATCCAAATGCCTACAGCAATCAGCACGGCAATGACAGCAATCAGCACAATCCAGCTGAATATCTTTTTCATAAGAAATATTTTCTCCTTGTTTTTCTAGGGTTCGGACATGAAGATTCAAAAGTTATTTTTTAATATTTATTAGGAAATTCATATAATATAACGCATAATTTCTTTTTTTTATTGCCGTAAGAAGAAAAAATCCTGTTTTTTTTATGCAAAACGGCATTTGCATTTATAATCCTTTTGAGCGGGGAACGGTCCAGGCATGATGGGGATCCCTGTGAGGGAAAGGCGGTGAAAGTGAGATTGTATACGGACAAATGCTTTTCCCCTGTCGGAATGGGAAGGATTTTTGTCTTTTTGCCATTGGAAAAGTTTGGAAAAGGACGGAAAGGGATTTATATTACAAGGCCGTCCAGAGCCTGTTTGAGATGGAGTTGGTCGAAATGGATCCGAACAGAATCAGGATGGGGTCGGCACCGTATTTTGCAATTTTTACCCGATCTTTTCGGAGAGCGTGTAGAGAGTCTCTGGAAAGGCCTTTTCAAGGCGGAAGATTTACACGGTGCAGAGATATTCCTGCAGGAACTGCCGCTTCGCTGAAGAGGACGGAACGCGGTGGCAGTTATCGGCGGATTTTACGGAAAAAGTCATCATTACCAACAGATATGACAATAGCATGAAAACCGGAGGTTTTATTCCATGATGGATGTACTGGTAGTCGGCAGCGGAGGAAGAGAACACGCGCTTTGCTGGGGATTGAAACGCAGCCCCGGAATCGGAAAACTGTATTGTGTCCCGGGAAATCCCGGTATTGCGCAGATTGCTGAAACGGCTCCCATTCCGGTTGAAAGTCTGGATGCAATTGCTGCTTTTGCTGAAGAAAAGAAAGTCGGCCTTGTTGTCGTAGGTCCGGAAGTGCCGCTTTGCCTGGGACTTGCTGATGTGATTCGAGCTCGGGGAATTCCGGTTTTCGGACCATCCAAAGAAGGGGCGAAACTTGAGGGAAGCAAAGATTTTTCCAAGAAGTTCATGGATACTTATGGTATTCCGACGGCCCGGTATGGATCTTTTGATAATGAAAAGGATGCAGTTGCCTATATCCGCAATGAATATGCCGCAGGACGCGCTGTTGTGGTAAAAGCTGACGGCCTTGCCGCTGGAAAAGGTGTAGTTGTAGCTGAAAGTGAAGCGGATGCTGTCAGAGCTGTGAAAGAATGTTTTGCAGGAGCTTTCGGTTCCGCAGGCATGAGAGTTGTGGTGGAGGAACTGCTGATCGGTGAAGAGGCATCAATTCTGGCTTTAACAGATGGAAAAACCGTGGTGCCGCTGGTCAGTTCTCAAGATCACAAGCGGCTGCTGGATGGCGATAAAGGACCCAATACCGGAGGAATGGGGGCGTATTCTCCGGCTCCGGTTGTAACCGATGCGGTTATGGAGGAGATCCATTAGAAGATTCTGATTCCGTTCCTGAACGGGGTTAAAAAGGAAGGATTTGACTATCGCGGTCTGATTTATGCCGGCATCATGGTTACAGACAAAGGATGTCGTGTTCTGGAATTTAATGTGCGGTTTGGAGATCCGGAAACAGAAGCGGTGATTCCCCGTTTGGACAGCAGTCTGCTGGATGTCCTCCTGAAAACCGCGGAAGGTCGGCTTTCTGAAGCTGAATTAAAATGGAATCCCGATCCGTGTGTCTGCATTGTGATGGCCTCCGCAGGATATCCGGCTGGACCTGTACAGGGTGGTTTTCCGATTGCCGGTATTGAGGATGCTGAAAAAGCGGGCGCTCTGGTGTTTCATGCGGGGACCGCGCTGAATGACGGAGGCGTTTTGGTGAACAAAGGCGGACGGTGCCTGGTTGTGGCTGAAACGGGTAAAACGATGGAGGAGAGCATTCGCAGAGCTTATGAAGCTGTGCACAAGATTCATTGGAAGGGTGTTCAATATCGTTTGGATATTGCAAAGAGAGCGATCCATCGTCCGTAATATAAAAAAAAGCCGTATTTCTGCTTGAAAAGATTGGTCTTTCGGACTATTATATGAAAAGAGACAACTGCATCAAAAGAAGTTGAAGAAAGAAAAAATTTTTTTCAGGAGGTTTCCTAAATGCTTAGAAAGGCAATGTTGTTCGTTATGGCAGCCGTAGCTGCTTCTGTGTTTGTTGCATGTTCTTCGGTTCAGACCGGAAGTGTTCTGAACAATCAGAAGCTTACTACAGATGCAAATTATGAAAGCATGGGGCATGTCCATGCTAAAATCTGGGGTATTTATCTGCTTTCTCTGCCTGTCTTTACCGGCAGCAGCAATTCCTCCGGCAGATGCACCATGTTCAACGATACTGTGACGGTGAACAATGCCGTTGATCTGGCAACAAAGGTTGCTCGTACAAAACTGAACGGATCTGTTGTAACAGATATGACTTCTGAAACAACTTCTGTATGGCTGATTCCGACAGCTCTTTTCTGGTACGAAAGTGTGGAAGTTTCCGGAAACGTCCTGAAGTAATTTCTGATTTTATTTTTAGATTGTTGCGTCTCTGCTCTGAAAATGGGCAGGGACGTTTTTTTTAGGCAGAAACAGCAGATCTCTTTTAGTTAATAGACTGGAGGGAGGAAAGAGGAGGCGGGGAAAGGATGATGGAGGAGGACAGCATTTTTATCTTCGGTAAAACAGTGTCGCTTTGATGCAGAGAAAGAGTTTTGCAGGAAAGAGACAGAATAGAAAATTCTTTCCGGAATAAGTTTTTATTTTATGGAATCCTGTGATAAATTCCAGTGTGGAATGAGATACAACAGAAATCCATGTGTTCGACTGAATATGTTCTGAAATGAACATTAAAGGAAAGGTATTCAACGGTGGTCCGGATCTTCAAAAATATTTTTTTATGGCTTGCCGGGCATTTCCTGGCAATTGCAGTGGTCACGCTGTTAATCCTTTCCATTGGTCCTCTTGTGCACTATGTGAAAAGCTCGGAGAATCAGGAGGCTTCCCTGAAGGAGGACTGCTTGAAATGGACAAAACGTATAGAATATAAAACAAAAGAACTTTCCAATATGCGCCGGCTTCTGTGGATGAAACAACGGGATATTCTGCAGAAGGAAGTGGAACTGGATCAAATCGGAACTGGAGATTATATTTTTCACCCTGTTGATACCACATCCAGGGCTGCCAGACTGAAAATGGAGATAAAGGCTGAGCGTCTTGCCTATACTGCGCTGATCCGATCCAGAGAGAAGACCGAAAAGGAATTGAAAGATGCACGGGCGCAGTTGAAGCGTGCTGAACTTGAACTTGCAGAAACTCTGGAGCCTGTGAAACTGCGTTAGCTGGAGGAATGGAATGCACGCGGATTACCAACTCTTTTATGGGTCGCTGCTCTGTTCCTGCTGGTTCCGATTTTATGGCCTGTGGTGATTTATTTTATTTTGATGCCGGTTTTTGAAAGATTCCCGCCTGTGAAGATTTCGTGCTTTGATGGAAATAGCAGCATAAGCTGTGTTTCTGCTGGATCGGATCAGCGGAATGTGCAGGTGCATCTTGCCGAAGGAGAGAAGATTTTTGTCCGGACCCGGGAAGGGGACTGGTGCAAGGTGCGTCATGGTCTGAGGGCCAGATCCAGAATTTTGTGGAAATGGTCGGCTCCGCTGGTGTCGATGGCATCCAATCTGGCTGTGCTGAATGTTTACACGCCGGAAAAGGGACGCAGAGAAGGATATCTGGAATTGACAAGTCCCAATGAGGATGAATATATTTTGCATTTGGAAATGAATGACTTGAATGGAATTGTTCTTCGTCCGAAATATGTGGTTGCATTAAGCAGCGGTATTTCTGTAAGAACACATTGGAGTTTCAATGTGCACAATCTTTTTTCGGGACGCATCCGGCAGATTATCTATTACGGGAAGGGATCTGTTTTCATCCGGGGCGGGAATGGGCTTGATCTGAGAATGCTGGAGAATTCAGGCTCCGATGCCGTGTTCAAGGTCGAGGATGGGGCGTTAATCGGCTATGCCGTGAGTGCTCATTATTCTCTCTGCAGAACAGAGACGTTTCTTCCGTATCTGCTGCACCGGACATCCTTGACGGACTACCGTCTTCAGCATGGCCTTTTCATTACCCAGAATCAAGAGCCGAAAGCAGACCGGAAAAAATAGAATTCTCTGCTGGAGAAAGCCTTTGGGATCCTGCTGAACGGCATTGGAAAACTTCTGGGGTTTTGATTCCATCAAGAGGTTTGTGCCATTGCTGGTGTCGTGTACTTCACAATGAAGCTTTTTCGCTTTAATCCTATCAAGGAGTTTATACAATTATTATTCAGACCAGTTTTTTCTTCAGCATCTGAATTTTTAATTCCATAAAGTGTCATGAAGCAATTTTTGAGAGCATCCAAGACTGGTGGTACAGCAAATTTTTTAACTTCATTAAAAGCTTATGCAGGAGAAGAGGAATCTGGCTGCAGGTGAAGTGAAGTCTTTCCCTTTCGGTTTTTTGCCTTTTCCCATGGCAGAATTGTTTTCCTGCCGGTGCCGGAGTATATTACGATATATTAAAGACAATGCATTTGTTTGCTCCTGTCCGGAGCGGAAGTGGAAAGGAATTATGGAATGAGTGAAAACAGTCAGGATGTAATGACGCGGGATCAAATTCCCGAAGATATGTGTTGGGACTTGAAAAACCTTTATGCCTCTGAAGAAGCATGGGAAGAGGATTTTAAAAAACTGGATTCTCTGCTGGAACGCTATCAGTCCTATAAAGGGCGTCTCGCAGAATCTGCCCAGGTTTTAAAAGAGGCTTTTGAGGCAGGCGATGAACTGGAGATGCTTCTGGAGCGTCTGGCCGTGTATGCTCATCTGAAACATGATGAAGATACGGGAAATTCTGAAAACAGTGCACGCTACAGCCGTATCTGTGCAAGATCTGCTGAAATCGGCGGAGACACGGCCTGGTTTGTTCCGGAACTGCTGACAATAGATCCTGAAAAACTGAAGCGTTATGCGGAGAAGGAACTATGTTTTTATAAACGGACCCTGGAACAGATTGAACGGGACCGGAAACATGTGCTTTCTGCGCCGGAAGAACGGATTCTAGGGATGTCTTCAGAAATTTTCAATGGATCCTGGAACTGTTTCAGTCTCCTGAACGATGCAGATTTGCGTTTCCCGAAGATTAAAACGGCAGATGGTTTCGAAAAGGAACTGACACATGGAAATTATATTCAGTATATGCAGAGTCCGGACCGTTCCGTGCGAAAGAATGCCTTTAAAGCCTGTTATGATACGTATGCATCGTTTAAAAACACCTTTGCTGCACTCCTGGATGGCACCATCAAAGGAAACTGTCTGAATGCCAGACTGAGAGGATATGAGTCTGCTCGTTTTGCCGCATTGTATGCGGACAATATTCCTCTGTCCGTCTATGACCGGCTGATCAGCAATGTCCATGAAGGGCTTCCTCATATTCACCGCTATTTTGCACTCCGTGGAAAGGTGCTGGGATTGGATAAGATCGAAATGTTTGATATTTACAACCCCCTTGTCCCAAAAGCGGAGTTCAAGGTCGACTGGAAGCAGACTGCAGATCTTGTCCGGGAGGCTTTGAAGCCGCTTGGCAGTGAATACTGTACAAACCTTGAACGGGCTTTTGATGAACGCTGGATCGATATCCTGGAATGCAGGGGAAAGCGATCCGGAGCTTATTCCAGCGGATGTTACAGAAGAAATCCATATCTGCTGTTGAATTTTTCCGGCAATCTGGACAGCGTATTTACACTGGCTCATGAGCTTGGCCATTCCATGCATTCGTTCTTTTCGGACCGGGCACAGCCCTATCACTATGCTTCGTACCGTATTTTTGTAGCGGAAGTAGCGTCTACGACCAATGAACTTCTTCTGCATCACAGTCTGATGAGCAAGGCCAGGGACAAAGAGATGAAAGCCTATCTGTTGAATCATCTGATTGATGAGATTCGCGGCACTGTTTATCGGCAGACCATGTTCGCCGAGTTTGAGCGGGATATTTATGCCATGTCAGAAAAGGGAGAACCTCTTACTGCTGATGCTTTGAGCAGTCATTATCTGGAATTGAACAGACTGTATCATGGCAGCTCAGTTGTTTCCAATGACGAGATTCGTTATGAATGGGCAAGAATTCCTCATTTCCATTACGACTTCTATGTCTATAAATACGCAACCGGCATGTCTGCAGCGGCTGCACTTTCCAAAGATATTCTGGAAGGGCGTACAGAACGTTATTTGTCGTTCCTGAAAGCCGGAGATTCTAAAGATGTCATCGATATCATGAAAGATGCTGGCGTTGATTTTACCACGGATGTGCCGGTTCAATCGATGATGAAACTCTTTCAGGATACCGTGGAACAGCTTGAAACAATTCTTCTTCCGCAATAAAAGAAGGAAGGAGAAAGGTTTGTTGGCGACATCTTATTAGAGGAGTGGATATTTTTCCCTGTCGGGTACAGACTAATGGACTGGAGTCCATTTTACCGTGTCCTATCCGGGAAGCTTGTATCTGGAAGAGCTGTCTGTGAACGAAAAAATCCTGTCTGAGTCATTGCGTTGGTTATGATTCAGACAGGATTTTTGTTTTTTCAGCCTCAGATGCTCCTTCTTTTTGTGTTCCTCACCTTATTTCAAAAAAGACTGGAGCACTCAGTATCTGGAGACGCATATGGATATGGAAATTGCCTTTTACTGCAATGTCGCTTGAATAGGCCTGCTTTTGATGATCCGGAATTCCAGGGGTCGGTTGGCATTTATTTTTAGAGCAACCAAATAGTGTACTGATCGTTTAAGAACGGGATTTTACCTGTGGGCTTGTGGTAATTCCCGTTTGAGAAAATTTATTCATGCCAGTTTTTTCTTCAGTACAGATCTTTTCCCATGGAAATTGATTGTATCTGCTTGAGATGTATTAAAAAATAAAAGCAGTCTTTTCCTGTTTGTATGATGGCGCTGTCTGCCAGGGACACTTTTCTTCCAGAGTGATTTCATAGCAGTCCTTTCCTGTTTGGATGATGGTGTTCCTGCATGCAAAAATAAAAACCGCATCCATTGCTGAAAAATGAATGCGGCTGAATAGAATACTTGTACTATTTGCGTTTATACTTCCATTCTCAGGAAAGAGAAAGAGGGATGCACGCTTATTTTTTCAGAGCAATAACCACGCTTTTACGACTTCCTTCTCCAGTACTTTCTGTCGTGAGATCCGCTTCTTTTTCCAGCGTGATATGGACAATCCTGCGGTCATGAGCATTCATTTCCGGCAGAGTTACAGGTTCTCCCCAGCGGCGGACTTCCTTGGCTGCGTCAATGGCCTGCTGTCTGAGCACTGCTTCATGCGGATTGGATTCGCCTGCTTCACTGCTGCCTCTGCTGTTCCTGCGTCCTCCGCCGCGACGGGATTCGCGCGGTTCAGAAGAAGAGGTGCGCTTGCGGCTTTCAGGACGTTTGGAAGAATATCCATCAATATCAATGTAGACTTTGGGGAAGTCCGGATCATTTTTCTGCATCATGCGGTTAAGCAGAAGTTGCAGGGCTTCCAGGGACTGGCCTTTGCGGCCAATAATGCGACCGGTTTCTTCACTGGCGACCAGCAGATTGATTTTGGAGCTGCGTCCTTCCTATTTAACTGCTGCATCCAGGCCCAGGTAATCGAACATTGTGGCCAGCGTTCTGGAAGAGACGTCCAGCATTTCCTGAGTGACAGTGACCTGTGGACGGACTGTTTTTTCCGGGGTGTCTTCTTCGTCTCCCTGAACAGAAAGACTTTCCTGGCTCTCTGTTTCCTGAAGGGGTTCTTCGGATGTGATTTTTTCTTCAGTCTTCGGGGCTGCCTGTTCGGAGGAGCAGCAGTCTGCGGAGACTTTCTGATCGAGGTTCTCTGCTCCGTCCTGAACAGCCGCCTGCTGAGATGCCTGAAGTTTTTCGGCGTCGTTCGGGACCAGTTTTTCGTTTTCCATTGTTTTCTCCCAACGTTTTCAATTTGGATTAAGCAGTTTTCTTTTTATTTGAACGGCTGGAATCTGCTGCGTCCTCTTCCTTTTTGGCAAGATACTGGCCGTATTTCAGCTGAACAATGCTGAAGATTTGGCTGACAGTCCAGTAAAGCGTCAGACCGGACGGCAGATTGTAGAATAAAACAAGCATGATAACAGGCATGGCCATCATCATTTTCTGCTGCATGGGATCTGCACCGGTGGGCGTAAGCTTCTGCTGCAGAATCATCAGAACGGTCATTATAATGACCAGCGGATGCAGACCGAACTGTCCAATCAGCGGCAGGTTTACAGTCGGACCAACCAAATCTGCCTTAGTCAGGTCTGTCGCCCACAGGAAGGATACATGGCGCAGTTCCACAGAGGAATCCAAGGCAGAATACAGGGCAAGAAATACTGGAATCTGAAGCAGAATCGGCAGACATCCTCCCAACGGATTGACCTTGTAATCCTTATAGAGCTGCATCATACGTGAATTCAGTTCCTGAGGATTGTTTTTATATTTTTCACGAAGATCCTTGATAAGTGGCTGGATCTTTTGCATCTTACGCATGGAGTTGTTGGCTTTCTGGGTAATGGGCCAGAAAATAACCCGTACGATAATAGTCAGCAGAATGATGGCTATTCCGTAGGAGCCGCAAAGACCTTTTAGCCAGATCAGGAAGCGCAGCATTGGCCGGGCAATGAATTCAAACCAGGAGAAGACAGAAATATGCATAACTTTCATGGCTTCTTCATGAAGTTTGGAGATACGTGAAATTTCCTTGGGGCCGCAGTAATACTGGAAAGCCAGGGTCTTGGATCCATTGGACTGGATCTGCAAATTTTTGTAAATACCGGCAATCGCAGGGACCACATATTTTTTTTCAGGATCAGTGGCAGTGGGATAGTAAACTCTCTGCAGATCAATACCTGCATTGAAGGGTTCGCTTGCAGAGGCAAAAAGCAGAGACGCAATGAACTTGTTGGATGAACCAACCCAGTCGACAGGGCTGTCTGTAAGCGCATTCAGGAATTTTGATTCTTTTGCATCGGGACTGAACGAATAGACAGATTTATCCCGGGAAAGGCAGTAGTCCAGATTATGTCTTTCTGTGTAGATTTTGTCTCCGGCAAGGTCGTGCATCGGAGGGACTCCGCAGGACCAGACTTCAAATTCCGGAATGGTTATGAGGTTTTGAGAATGGTTGACAAGCTGATAGGAGCATTCAATCTGATAAGAATTTTCATGAATGCGGTATGTTTGAAAAACGGTCAGACCATCGGCATAGGTTCGTTTCAGAATGATTTCGGCTGCTTCATGTTTTACACATTCAAAAGAGAGAAGCGGACTCTGAGTAAAATCGTTGGTTTGAAAGGTCTTCCGGATCCCATGGATCCCGATTTGAATCGGATGGGTCTTATCGGCGGTGAGGAAGCTGTTCAACTGAATGGATTCAATGACACCGCTTCCGGAGTTAATCTGAACGGTCATGAGATCGTTGGAGAGTGTCAGTATTTTGGCGGAAGCCAATTTCTCCGCAAGATCAGGAATCTGGCTGGGAAGAGTACTTTGCTGTACAGCAGCGGGAAGCTCTTTTCCGGATACACTGTTTCCGGAGTCGGAGGAACTGTTTCCTGCAGAAACCGCTGGAAGTTCAGAGTCAGAAGGAGGCACAGGAACTGCCGTTTGAGTCTGCTGGGCGATTCTGGCATTTTCCCTGGCCTGTTTTTTTACGTAGCCCGGGTAGAAGATAAACCAGGCCAGAAGACAGGCGGCGGCTATAGCAAGTACGATAATCGTCTCTTTATCAAATTTCACGGAAAGAAAACCTTCATGTTTAGAGTGAGTCGTTGAACAAATTCAGTTTTTTTACTTCTTTTTCTTGTTTCTGGGTTCTGGAACTGGATCATATCCGCCTTTGGAAAAGGGATTGCACCGGAGGATACGCCAGACAGCCAGAACGATTCCTTTCAGAACGCCATGTTTCAAAATCGCTTCTGCTGCATATGCCGAACAAGTCGGGGTATATTTGCAACAGGGGGGAAGCCAGGGGGATATTGCCTTTTTATAAAACCAGATGGGCAGAAGAAACAGAGATTTTAATGTCAGAGAAAATTTCAAATCCGGGAAGGATTCAGATGATGCATCCGGAGCAGGATCGTTTCCAGCTGAGTTTTGACTTCGTTCATGCCTGCAGTGTATATGCCGCGTCTTGGAATAACGATGATCCGGCATGGTAGGATCCTTGCTTTTAGAAGTCTGAACGATTCCCAAATGATTCGTCTTGCCCGGTTTCTTACGACGGCCCGCTTATGGAATCTGCGGCTGCATATGACTCCGCACTGCACCGCGGACATGGCAAGGCCCGACTGCTGAGAGTCTGCCGGCAGAAGCAGAAGTGTAAAATAACGGCAGGTCTGACGTTTACCCCGGTTTTTTACTTCATCAAAATCCTTTTTGTTTTTCAACTTATCGGATTCCCGCAGGGAAAACTCTCTGCGCTTTCTTCTGCTTCCATGCGCCGTCTGAAGACTCTTGCCGGCTGCCGTTGTGTTCATGTTCAAGGCGGATTCCGGAGAGTCCATATTGTCTGTCATATCAGAGATTGACCAGATGCTTGCGGCCTTTAGCTCTGCGTCTTGCCAGGACCTTGCGGCCGCCTTTTGTTGCCATTCTTGCACGGAACCCGAGTTTGCGGGCGCGGGAGATAACGGAGGGATGGTAGGTAGTTTTCATGTTTAGCCTTTCCTTTCGGCGGAAACTTAACTGCTGGTTCCGCCGGGGTTCACCAGTTATTTTAGATTGTTTTTATTTCAGTAAGGTAAAAACAGATGCCATAAAATAACGCTGGAAATCTTTTCTTCAAGCGAAAAATTGATTTTTTTCAAGAATAATATTTAAAAAAGGCTTTTTCAGGCTGTCCCTGTTTGAGCGTTTAAAACATGCTGTATTGCAGGGGATTAAGAAGTCGGATGACTGTCTTTTTTTCGGCATATCGCAGCTGGCTGTTTTTTATAGGAAGACGGATGATTGATTTTATTTCAGACGACTGAAATTCTTGAAATCTGTTGTTTTTCATGTAGAATAACGCATAGAACAGAAGAATAAATAGCTGGAAGTTGGAAGAAGGCCGGCAGCGGCTGGTTTATCCGTTTAATGGAATAGTAAAACGGGAAGATTCTTCCTGTTCCAGAATTCAGTTGTTCTGTTATCCATAGAATCATAGAATTACAGAGAAACAGAAAAGGAACCTTATATGGCTCGCAAAATCAAGCTCCCGAAAGAAGGCATCTTTGTCGGATCCGGGGTTTATCCGACCGATACAGACACACTTTTATGTACGATGATTGGACATTATACGTGGCAGGCGCAGTCTTTCGGCCCGATTGAAATTCTGGATAAAATTGTGGAAGATAATCAGGGAAATCTTGCCCAGGTATGGGGCATAGCCCGCGGTTTTTCTCCCAAAAACCGTTCCGAATGGTTTTATGCACTGGATGAAATTGGCATTGACATTCCGGCCCCGGACTGGGAAAATTATAAAAATCTGGTTGTTGAAGAATATCAGACGGTTTTTGATGAACATAAAGACCGTTTTGGGGCAGGGTATGTGCGTTTTATTCGTGAGGCAAGGAAGCGGGGAATTTATACGGCGTTGATTTACACCAATTCCAATCCGCAGTGGATACCTCAGCTTTCGGAAGTCGGTGGAGATTATTATCTCGGGTACGACTTCGGGGAACGGTATAATATCGGACTGGATGATGCCCGTAGCATTCTCAAGGAAATGGGTACATTGAAACTGGGTGCCCTGGCGGACCGTCTCTTGAAACGAGTCCGTGAACATGTGAATGAGCGCCACCAGCAGGGGTGGGGCTTTGTGATGGCCACCAGCAGCAATTTCCATCTGGATTACGAGGTTCTTGGCGGGGCCGAGATGCCTGTTGTTGAGGATTTTGCTTTTCCGAGTCTGAATTTTGCCTCGGCTTTTTCGCGTGGGCTTTACCGACAGCATGATCTGCCTTTATGGGGGTCGCATCTGGCGCATGAGCATTATTCCTGGCTGCCGAACAGCAATTCGCATCGGTGGGATCAGCTTCGTGCGGGTATGTATCTGAAATATATGGCCGGATCTAAAATGATCATCAATGAATCTGGCAACTGGTTTGTGGAACATACGCTGGCTCCGGATTCCCCGAAATTTGAAGTCCCGCAGACAACACGCAAAGCCTTTGGTGTGATTGGCTGGGGAGCTGCGCATGAAATCATGAAAACGAATCCAGCTGCGCTTAAACCCTATCTTGAAGAAGCCCGTCCGTACTTCGGGATGCTGAATTACGATTCTCCTGTGTGCCGGAAGTACCGGGAGATTATTTCAGACTTCTGGGACTTTGTAAAAGCCAATGGCACACCGGAAGGCCAGCCGGAAACAACCATTGCCCTGGTGAAAGGCAATTATGATTTCTGCTCGAGCCGTTACAATCACAATTATGCCATTGGCGGACTGGGAGATATTGCAGAAGAGAATCCGTCCTGGTATGAAGATACTCCGGAACGCGGCTGGGTGATTGCAAATGAAGTTTTTTTCCCGTTGAAACCTGTGATGGCGCCTTATAAGAATCTGAGTATTTCCGGGACGCCGTTCGGTCAGGTTGACGTGGTAAGTTTTGCGAAAGACCATATTACTGCGGAATTTCTGAACAAGCATTATAAAGCGATTCTGTTTACGGGCTGGAATACGTGTTCGGAAAAACAGTACGGAATTCTCAAGGAATATGTCTATAACGGAGGAACACTCTTCATTTCGACTCCGCAGCTCAGCACAAATGAAACAAGGAACTTTGCGTACAATGCGGATGAACTTGTCAATGGCGGTGATTTCAGTGAATTATGCGGCGTTAAAGTTCTTGGCAAAGGTGATCGCTTTTACTGGGCAACGGCTCCGATCGGGGAGGAGAAACTATTCAAGTTCCCCCGGCGCTTTGGCATTATAGCTTCGCGGATTGCGAATGTTGAAATCACAGATCCAGAACTTGAGGTTCTAGCCATCGACGACGAAATTGAACGTCCTCTGATAGTACATCATCGTTACGGAAAAGGACACACCTATTTTCTGAATTCCTGGGCGTATCCTGGAGCCTTTGAGTAGGATGACGGCCCCGGAGGCACTCTTGACAGCGCCGGCATGATCGGTCTTCTCTATCGGTATATTGCCAATCAGAACCGTGGACACGTCTATATCACGGATGACACCTCTGAACCTGGCAATGAGTGTGGATATATTGCATTTTCCTATTTCCCAGAAGCCGGAAAAACATGTCTCCTCAATATTGACTTTGAGCACGAACACACTTTCTATCTGCATCGTTTTGCGTTCATCGAAAAAGTTACTCTTGCCCCGGGTGAATTCAGAATGCTGGATACAACAAAAGGCTAAGGAAAGTATCTCAGGATGGCCTTTCTGTTCCGGACCATCGGAGATAAAAATTAAAGCAGTTTTATAAATGGTCTGATTGGAATATCCGGAACTGGAATTCCATTCCATCTAACTAAACGGAGAGATTTTAGAGAAGAAAGTTTTCTTCCTGAAGTCTCTTCGTTTTTTTATGTAATCTTTTCAAAAAGAATCATCTGCTCATATTCTCCGGTTCTCCGGCAGTTCAGTCAAATCAAATTACAGGAATTTCTTTTGGCTGATGGACGATTCTGTTTTTGGTTTTTTGTGCATAAAAATACAGAAAGTTCTTTTTTTACGGCTTGACAAAATTGAGATAGAGGTGTAGTTTAAATCTCACGTCATCTTTGGTTGACGTATGCTTTTTGAGATATACGCACAAACGTCTAGGGTGTTTTCTGAGTTTGGATTTTTGCTGGGAGGAGTTTTTGTATAGGATCTTAGGAAGGATCCGGAGAAAGACCACAGAAAAAATCTGAAAAAAGTCAGAAAACGTATTTGACAAAGTGCGAAATGATGATAAGTTAAAGACCATTGCCCCTGATGCCCGGCAGGACGCCAGGAGCAGATGTTCGTAAAAAGATTAGAATGATCCAAAGAAGCATCT
>CASERY010000055.1 GCA_949290385.1 uncultured bacterium
CATGAAGTCATCAGGAAAATCAGAACGTTTTCAAAAGGAGATGATCAAGCTAAAACAACAACTTTCAACTCCTGATCCTTCGACGAAAAGATTGCCGGTTGCACGGAATACCCCATCACCCCCCAACCACATATCAAGTAACCGGACATCTGTAATTCACGAATCGTGGAGTTACGGTAAGTACTACAGCGCGGATTCAGAGCCCACCCCCGAAGTGGACATGGGACGGCCGCTTTGAAACTCCGCGTTTTCTATTTCCTCAAGTTCGTGATCGTAATAAAACTTTCCCTGATTTTCATGAATCACCATTCCGAAAATAAAGCGGTAATTTCCTCTATATCAAATTTTTATGGCACGGATATGTGTTTTCTGTTTAGTTCCTTTTTTGATGAGTAATAAGATTATGCTAAAACTATGCTGAATAACCTGAAATATTAAAAAGTAGATTATTTTTTGTTCGTTTCTTTGGACATCGCTCCAGAATGATCTATATTGCTATGGGTTGATTTGGCTGCAATCTCCGCGCGGATATCCTGCAGCCTTTGTCTGGAAATTCCGGGTCTATGCAGTTCGCTCGCCTCTTGCAAAGAAACGGGTAGAGAGCCGTAATCCCAAATCAACTTTCCTTTTGCCGTAAAAATAGATTGTTTACAGATATAGATTTTAAGATTCACTTAAGATGATTTTTGTGAACAGTGAATTTTATAAAAATATTAGAATATTATTCTATATAATATAACTTGCATTTTGTTTTATGGGTATTGGGGAGAAAGGTAATCTCTGTTCAAATAAAATTAAAATGGAGCCTACTTTTAATGATTTTAATGGCTTTCATATAAAAGTTGGATTTTTATTGCTTTTATCAATTGATATCTGAGAAATAAGAAATATGGAATGTTGAATGGATTGCTGTCTCAAAAGATCATTTTCCTTTTTCAAAAAATCTGTTCCTTTTCCCAGATTTTTCTTCCATCACAATATTTATTAAATATAGGTTGTTTTTAATGATTTAAGCTAGGTCTCGAAGAAATTCCATAAACTTGCTTCATGGAAGGCTTCTTGCTGGAACAGGCTCCTCTTTAGATATATCTGAATTGAATCTCTGGAGTTAATGCAGGGAGGGGAAACAACCTCTTTTCGTTTAATCTTTTTTACTTTTCTCACCTGTACAATGTGCTCGTCTATTATTCTGTACGGAATGTATCATCATGCCTTTAATGGGATAAAATAAGGAGTTTCGACAATGCTGATCCTTTCTGGGTATGTGAAGCATCATAATGCTTTTCGTGAGTCCTCCCCCTACACAATATGTGGTGGTTGCTTGAGTTGTGCAGAGGGGGGAGGAATGGTATGGTGTCTTATTCCGCAAAAGAAACTCAGGGATTTACAAGAATTTTCTTCCCAGGAGGCAGATCTATCTCAACGCATTGAATGGAGGCAGGATGTTTTAAAGTAAATGTATCATCTTGGTAATCCAAAGAAATATTGCCATACGGCGTTGGAATGATGCAGCTGAAAAAGGCCAGAGATCCTGGCCGGGGACGGACTCGGATCTGGCTGAATCCAGGACTCAGTGGAATGATGCCTGCAACGCAGGCACGCAGTAAGTAGGCAGGGCCGGCAGACCAGGCATGTGCTGTGGCAAACCATCGTTTATCAGGATCATTCCAGTTATACTCCCAGAATGTGTGAGCTCCTTTTTTCAGCATGGATCCCCAGGTCCTTCGGATTAATTCCAGAGCATCATCCGGTTGTCCTTTGAGAAAATGTGCTTCTGCTTCATAGCAGTTCATAAGGGGAGAAATAACATCGCGTCCTCCGAAATTTCCGTCTAATGGCATGGGAATATCGGCCATTGCCGATCCATGTTGCGACCACATTTTGCGTTTGAGTGTTTCCAGGGCTGATTGCGTCTGGTCTGCGGTAGCTGCGCCAAACAGAACTGCAAGTGCATTGCCGTCCTGAGGAAGAAATTTTTGAGAGAAATCCCGGAAACACCCTGCAGCCGGATCCCATAATTTCTCTGAAATAGCATGCTTCATCCGGCTGGCAAGTTCCAGGTATTCCGATTGTTCATGTTGTTTACCCAGCCAGCCGGCCAGGGTTGCAGCCGCATCAAAGCTGCGAGCGACCAGAGCATTGAGAAAAACTTTATATCCGATTCTTGATGTTGCACAGGAATATTCCACAATGGCGGGGTTGTCATGGTGACGGTCCTGCAGGACAATTTGATAAAGCAGAAAATGGTCGTCCAGCTTATCCGCATACCACTGTGCGTTCATCAGAACAACAGGCCATAAATCTCTGGCCGTTTCCAGATCACCGCTGAAAAGAACATATTCCTGAATCATGATCAGGTACCATGCAGGATAGTCCCAGAGAGAGCGCTCTTCTGTGCGGGAATAAACTCGTCCGGGCACATGTATCAGATCATGACAGTGTTTCTGATAGAAAAAGCTGCGGGTCAGTGTTGTATCTCCATACAGATATGCCGCTATCAGAGAATCCAGTCGGACATCTCCGGAAAAACCCAGCATCTCATGCCGCGGACAACTTTCAAACTCCTGATGCATATTAACTCTCAATGTATATTCTGCCACTTCATCAATCCGGTTCAATAACGGATCAGAACAAGAGAATTTTCCGCGGATATCGGCAGGATAACAGCTTTGCAGCAATCTTACTGCAACCGGTTTGGCGTTCCCGGCAGAAAGCTTCAGATATCGGAATGCTCTGCGTCGGTAAATGTGGACAAATCCGTCAGGTTCAATTTGAGCATGAACGGCTAACTTTTCTATGCGTCTTTTTACGGAAGGCGAGGCATCTTCCCCGAAATCAGACGGCGATTCGCTGAAATCAAACTGTAAAAAGATGACTTGTCCTGAATATTCTTTCGGGAACTCGAGAACAGGATATCCAACTACCGTTTTCCCAAAGTCAAAGAGATGATGATTCTCTTCCGCAACAGGATTCAATACCGTCGGCTGCCAGGGCGGCCATATGGCGGTATTGCGCCAGGCAGAATGAAGTTCTTCCTCGGAAACAGGGATAATCTGTTTTGCCGGCTGCCAGTCGGAATCGTCGAAGTCGGGAGAACTCCATTCCGGGAAAGCCACTCCTGTCTGCAGAACATTGCTGTTCGACACAAGAATCTCCGTATCCAGCGTCAGAGTAAATGCTATCAGTGAGCCACTGTTCCCGGTCATTTCCCGGATTCTTTCTTCTGCAGGCTGGAAAAAATCCCCGCCCAGCTGAAGAGAAATCACATTTTTACCTTGATGCAAAAAACGTGTGACGTCAAAGGCTGCTATTCGGCCGGGATGCCGTCCAAGACTGCATTCTACAAAGGTATTGTTCAGAAAAAATGCACAATGTCCGTACGACTGCATGCGAAAAACCGCTGATTCAGGCACAGCATCCAGATAAAATGTTTTTCGGAAAAAACAATATTCCCCGTCCGGGGAAAAATCTCCGCTTAAAAAAAAGACTCGCGACATTTTCATGTGTCTCCTATGATCAATCTTTGTTTTGATGACGAAAAATCAACTTGTACGACATAAAACTGAAAAAATTCAGCTTTTTTATCGTTGTTTTTATGCTCTGCTGCACATAGGTGCTGGAATCTTTGCAAGCAGAGTTGCATGACTGTATTGTCTTCCCTGTCGGTATAGTCTGACAGAACTGAAAGGGTTGACAGAAAAATATCCTGTTTCAGAAAAATCTTTTATTCTTGATCTGTCAGTTTGCTTTGAACCAATGCCTCCCTATTTTTCTTTTTTCTGTAGTTGTTTTTCAGTCCAAGGTTCCGTCCTGAATATAAAAAGATATTCAATTTTCTTGAAATAAAGTTCGTTCCGAAAAAAATAACAGTTTTCTTCCTTGGATTTTTCTCCATATGATTTTGTAAACAGGAACTTAACTGGTA
>CASERY010000056.1 GCA_949290385.1 uncultured bacterium
TTTTTCTTTCTCGCATTCATATTCTTTTTTTCTTTTCTTTTCTTGAAAATATCTTTATTAGTCAGCAAACCTCTAAAAGCACCCATCCCTTATCTTTTCCCGTTGAGGAAAAAGATGATGTAAAAAGGTTTGGAAAAGGAAGAGTGCGAGAAGGAAAGAACCTTTCCTCAAAAGGTTTTTCTTTCTCGCATTAATATTCTTTTTTTTTCTTTTCTTGAAAATATCTTTATTAGTCAGCAAACCTTTAAAAGCACGCATCACCTATCTTTTCCCGTTGAGGGAAAAGATGATTTAAAAAGGTTTGGAAAAGAAGAATGCGAGAAGGAAAGGTCCTTCCTTCTCGCATTTTCATTTCTATCCGGCTGAAAAACTATTTTTGAGAAAGCCTTTCAGTTCCTGCAGGGAATCCGGATTTTTTCAGAGCAATCAGCGCTGGTTGTATTTTTCAAAGGGATAGAGCACCGGGGCATCCATCTGCATGAATTCGCCAGGCTGGAGTGTGATGAATTTTTTGTCTCCAAAGTAATGCAGAACGCATTTACGGGGGTTGTCATAATCCAGATTCAGGAAGCAAATTTTTCCGCCATCCGGGAAGTAGGAAAAGACAATCCATTTGCAGTCTTCATCGGGTTTCTCAAAATCGTCCCCGGTGATCCATGCATGACCACGACCCTGCATGGCTACGTATTCATAGAGGTAATCCATCAGGCCGCGGTCGTCAGCGAAGGAACCTGCACCGTTGTTGAGGTTGAGAGCTCCCGGGTAGCACCAGGTATTGATGAAATAGACTTCGCCTTTGCCGCTTTTGCAACGGATGATAACAGGACGCATGTCTTCATCATCCACAGCCATGAATTCGTAGCAGTCTTGCGGATTGGTGAACTCCAGGTCGGCCAGAGGAGCTGCAATGATGCCAAGACGGCGCGCAAGTACAAGGCCCATGTCGTTGGGTTTGCGTGTGGGGCCTGTTGCCCAGTAGAAACGGGAACCTTTGCCTTTGATCTTAAGACCGCAGAGTTCGCTGAAATCTCCTCCGTTGACGAGGTCTTCCATGGTGAAAGTATCGTGACGGCGGGTTTTGTCTTTGGAAAGGTGCGGAATGGCAAGGCAGAGCTTTCCACCGGCCTTGACATATTCCGTGAGAACTTTGTACTGTTTGTCGGAACAGGTATTCCAGCCGGAGAAAATCAGTACACGATAGTTGTTGATGAGGAAGTCGGAAGTAACGTTGTCATTTACAAAGCTGACAATATCCGCCTGTCCGTACGGCGTTGCTCCAAAGTGCAGGTTCTTATGCGGCAGGAACATTTTCGGACGGGGGAAGATAACATTTTCCAGAATTTGGAATCCTGCTTCAGGTGCTCCAGGAACCCAGTTCGGATTGTACTGGGCGATGTTATAGGCTGCAGCAATAGCGCCGTTATAGGAGGGGGCGCCACTGGAAAGATCCAGGTTGCCTTTGGCAATACCGATGGTGGCTTCAGGCTGACCTGCAGGGGCCGGATTGGCTTTGGTGTAATCGTAAAAGTCAGAGATAATTTTACGATATTCTGTTGCGACGGGAGATCTGTAGCCGATATTGACAAAGATTTTTTCAGCTTCTTTCAACAGGGCAGGCTTGTTTTCATTCGGAACTTTTTCGTTAAGTTTATCCGTTGCCCGGGGCATGGTCTGCATGGGAGAGTCTTCACAGAGAGAGGACTGCAGTGCCCAGTTTCCGCTTTCATTGATGATCATTTTGGCACCGGTCATGTATTTCAGATACATGGCCGTCTTCAGGGTTTCCATCTTGTGCGGATTTTTGTGAGGCAGATAGGAATACCATTCGTGTGCCAGGTGAGAACCCCAGATCGGAAGATTAAAGGAACGGAAAAGGCCACGATCCATAGCTGATGCCGAGGTCAGATTGCCATAGGGGAAGTCTTCTGTGCAGGGGACTTCCACTCCTGCGGCGACTTCATAGTCAATATAGAAATTGGCGCTGGTTGCCATGACAAGACCCCAATCGCCGGAGTGACGGAAATCGACCCAGTCCTTGACTTTTTTCATGAAAATGTTGGCTGCATCTTCGAGACTGGCATTTTTGGCTTCTTCAGGAGTCATATCTCGGTCTACACTGGTGGATTTTGAGTAGAGACCCATGGAGAAGCGTTCTCCAAAGTCGTATCCAAGATAGGATTTGCCCAGTTCTTTGAACTGTTTAGAGATTTCTTCTGTGGCGTCGGCATAAAAGGCCACAGAATAAAGTCCCTATTCTTTGGCTTCCTTCATCAGCTTGAGCAGTTTTTCTCCGCTCGTCCAGAATTGAAGCAGGTTGCCCTGATTGTCTTCTTTGCAAAGTTTTACGATGACATCATGTTTGGGTGCATCCGGTGAGCACCAGTAGCTGAAACAGCGGCCTCCGCACAGAATACCTGCGTTGTGCGGATAAACTCCGGAACCGATAAAGATTCCGTTTTCCGGCAATTCAATTTTGTTGGTAAAATAATCTGCCATTTGATTCTCCTGTTAAGATGATGTGGACAGCAAAAAAACGTATTCAGGTCTGACGGACGGGGAGTTTTTGGTTTTATGTTTTCCCCCTCAGCCGGCAGATGTTTTCACAGGTTGTTTTTTTCATCCTGTGGAATACCGGTTTTATTCTACTGCAATTGACTCCTTGCGGTGCAACTGTGTTATTATACTATGCCCGGAGAAACATTACAACTGAAATGAGTTTCAAAATTGAGTTTTTACTGAAACGAAAGACTGAAGCATCAGATTTTGGGAATAATTGGCATATTTGTCCTGCTGTTTTGAGTCATGCGTTTCTGCTGCCGCTTTCAAGGAAATTTTTTGGGGGGAAACAGGTGAGATTGTAATGTTTGATTTTCGGTGGAAAAAGAAGAAGAGATCTTGAAAAAATTCATGCCTGTTTTACATTCTCTCTGGAAGGCTCGAGTCGATTCTCTACATGGACAGCCTGAAACGGACAACGGGATTTTTTTGTAGAATACCGGATGATCTTTCGAAGTTTTTCCGGTTCAGACAATCTTGTCCGTAACAGAAACAGGGAAGGGTTTGCAGGGGATGAGAACGAAAAAAAATTATGAATGCTATTCAGGGAGATCTTCAGAAAATGCTTATTACACCATTTTTCCGCTCAATTCATGATCCATTTGTTGCGGGAATTCCGCCAGGAGACCCGCACAGAGACTTTATGAAAATGCCCTCCGGCGAATTGCGTTTTTATGGCGGACGCGCTTCCCGTAATGCAGCTGGTCAGACCGTTTTGATCAGACTGGTGGCAAAAAGCATGGACTGCGGACTGAACTGGCAGACTGAGGAACTTTCAACATAGACAGTCGGCGCCATGACATTGAGCCCGTGGAGCGGTGAATTTATGACGGTGCTCCATTGTAGAAAAAAGGTGGATCACAATTGGTGTGTCCATTGGGATTCTGCCTACAGCGTGGATGCGCTTTGTCCGGAAGACGGGGGCTACTGTTTCCGTGCGCCTTCTCCGGAAGGACCCTTTTCCATTAAAAAAATCTGTCCTGATATTCTCCATATTCAGCGCCAGCCTCTGCCCCTGCGGCACAGAAAACGGTGGATCCAGACTTTTCAGAGTTGGTGTGAGGATGGATTTATGCATCCCGGCATTCTGATTTCAGATGACGACGGAGAAACATGGCGGCGGAAAACTCTGCCTTATCCCCCATTGCATGAAATTGCATGGCCGCATAAGGGATTTCGCTGGAGACAGCCAGGTTGTGAACCAGTGGTGGCAGAAGCTCCGAATGGCCGTCTGATTATGCTGCTGCGCACGTCGCAGGACCAGCATTACTGGATGTTTTCAGAGGATGGCGGCGAAACCTGGAGCTCTCCTGAACCTTCGCCGTTTTACAGTGTCGCCACCATGCCGAATCTCCAGACGTTGTCCGACGGACGGATGCTGGCTGTGTGGAATAATACCACGCCCCTGCCGGAACGGGACCACAGATTGGATCCGGGACTTATGGATTCTGAGATCAACGGGACTTCGGAGGACGTATTTACCAACCGCGATGCACTTCATGCTGCAGTTTCAGAAGACGGCGGCAGAACCTGGATCGGATTCCGGGAAATTCATCTGAATGAACGGCGCAACGACGGGGATTTTCGCAGCAGTGGAGGAACTTTTGATTCACTTGACAAGAGTATTCATCAGAATGAGATTCTTGAGCTACCTGAAAATAAAGTAATTGTTGCTTTCGGTCAGCATGCGCGCTGCCGGAAATTCGTCATTTTCGACTTGGACTTCCTCTATGATACCGCCCGCTCAGACGATTTTACCCGTGGCCTGGATGCCTGGTCATTGCATTTGTATTATCGAAGCATTCCCGGAAATTATCGGGGCATTGTCGGGCATTGTTCTTACAACCGTCGCCAGGGTGCCGCTTTAATCCCTCATCCGGACGGCATTCCGAGAGAAGTCCTTCAGATTGGACGTCATCCGGACAGTCGCCTTCTGTCTGAAAAGGAAGGCGCCGTATGGAATTTCCCCGCTTCTGCCCGGGGTGAACTTGCTTTGAAACTGCGCCTCGAACATGGATCTGCAGGCATGCGTATTTCGCTGACTGACCGTTGGTTTAATCCGTCGGACCCGGTCGTGGAACACTTTGCCCCGTTTGTTTTCGAATTGGATGCTGCTGGTAGAATCAATACGATTCCCGCATTGCAAGTCGGCGAGTGGGTCGATCTAAGGATCTGCTGGGATCAGATTGCAGGACAGGCTTGGTGCTTGGCCGGCGAGAAAGAAATTCTTCGAATTCCATCCCGGGCAGTTCAGGTGAATCATCTCTGTTATCTGCATATGCAAAGTATTGCGGAAACTGCTGATCCTTTCGGTGTCCTTCTGGAATCTGTTTCCATGCATGCTTTGAAAGGTCCTGAAGGGTCAGTATAACATTTTTTTAGTGTGTGCAGAATAAAGTTTTAATATACTGAAATAAATTAGATATATAAAAATTAAGAGATATTAATGCGAGAA